>JALLOM010000078.1 GCA_027717865.1 Acidobacteria bacterium AH-259-O06
CGTCGCTACTTCGGGTATGAAAGGTCAGAAAGTACCGTCCGTCGTGCTCCGCAGCAACGACGCGGACGTTACCGCGCTCGAGGGCATATGGCGATGGCCTCTCCCAGCGGCCCGGAGAGGCGCCGAAGGCGAGAAAGGCAAAAAGAAGGAGGCCTGTCATTGCGCGCCAGGTTTCCATTCGTGTCCCCCGCAGGTGCTTAGAAACCGTATACTTTATCGATTACTAGCAGAGTATAGGGGTCGCTCTGCGGGTCTGTCAAGCAAAACTACGGCTCTTCTCCCGATCGAAGCTGGGACCAACCTCCACTCCATGGCCATCGAGTACGCGCGGGTCAGTCCCATATTGGCAGGTTTTCCGCGAGGTGGCCAGATAAGGCTCCGCTCGGAGATCTCGGCACTACGGCCAACTAAACGCAGTTTTTTCCGGGCCAATCGCAGCCAGATCACAAATGTGCTCCGTGCTGGGCCGATCTCAAGACAGATGAGTTCGGATAAGCCGTCAATGGCTCCAATTCCGGCTCAAGCCATTCCGTCTTGAATGAGATCAGAGTTTCCCGTCGCCACTGCTTCACCCTCCTTTGCAAGGTTCGGAGTTGTCCGTCCCGGAAATGTCCCGGATATTCCTTCTGCAGTTCGACAAACAAAGACTTCGCGGTCCGCTCAGGTTCCGCTTCCAGCTTCTGCCTGATTTCTTCCCATACCCCCTCGAACGGGTCTTTCCGACTACGCCAGGTATGAGGAGCCCGAGGTTTTCCACTTCGCCGATACTTGCGCTTTCGACGCTCTCGGATCTCGTCGACCAGAGCAGTCGGCCCGAGTGATCTTTGTGGTTTGGATCGAGTATTGGCTCTGGCTGAGGGAGTTTGGGCGATTGCACTGGAATGAGTCGGACCGAGGGCACCGGTTGCCCGACAGCGCCCTTTATCACCCTCGCAGTCCAGCCCCTTTAAGGTTTGATCTCGACCTGCAAACGCTTCAGTTCTTTATCGGTGACCGAACGCTGTTTTTCATTGTTGATGATAAGTTGGTAGTTTCCGGGAGGCAGTCCGAAAATCCTCAATTCTACACTATAAGGTTTAGTGTAGGGAACTGGAAGCGAACGGAGTTGGTTCTCGATCTTAACGTGGATCTTTTTTCCGCTGATCTGGTACTCCTTGAGATACAAACCATCCACGCCTACCGCGACTCGCTTAGCGGTATCAATATACGCGCCGCCTAATGCTTGGGTGATTGTCGCAGCTGCAGCAAGCGCACCGACCTCGCCCCAGTCGGGGCCACTGCGCAAAGGCAACTGTGGCAAACCTTCGTGATCGATATTCTCGGCTGAAAGACCGAGCGGGTAATTCGGGGTGGAAAAGATGTTGTTTTCGATGTGGCGAGGATGATTGATCAGGGCGAAAGAAGCTCGAAGCGCCGCGATGCCGCGTTCGAGGTAGTCTTGGCGGGAAGTGAGTTGTCCCAAGCGGACCAGCGCCTCAGCAAATCCGGACTGGCGCATATCCAGCCACTCTGCGTCGCTATTCTGACTGGTGAAGCCACCGAAGGCGTACGCCGTAACAATGAAGTGGGGCTGCCAGACACTTTGGTAAAACGCCGCATAGTCCGCTACCGCCTGGGCGATGTCAAGATACGCGGACTTTCTTGTCTGTTGATACAGAGAGGCAAAGCCGTCAATGGCCCAAATCATGGAGAGCGTACAGCGAGGCCATTGGCCAGTGTACTGATCGCGAAAATTTTCCGGCTTTCTTCCGCAAGAATAAAAAGTTTCGAAGTCGTACCAACGTTGTTCTGGAAGGACATTCTCGACCAGGAATTGAGCGATGCGTTTGGCCCCCCCAAGATATTTGCTGTGGCCAGTAGCGGCATAAAGCTCACTGAGAAACCAGATGTGAATCCCTCCTTCCGCGTTAAAGGCCAACTCTTTCACAGGTCTGAGATCGCTGGTAAACCACACGGGCACCGAACCTTTTCCGTCGATGTGTTCGACGAGTAAATCGCCGTAGCGTCGGAGATAAGGAAGGATTCGGGGCTCCTCCTCGCATAGCTGCAGGTAGCGCAAAAGATTCGCTCCTGTCTTGCTCGCAGCGGCCACATGGTAGTAATCGCTGTTAAAATCCCAGGTCCGCGGAATAGCCTCAGGCTGCCAGCTTTGCGGGAAGTTCCAGTGGGGGTCATAGTTGTCGGGGAATTTCCAATAGCAGCCCATCCACCGTTTCTCGCTAAAACGAAAAACAGCGGGAAAGATTCCTTGATCCTGAGGCGCTTCCAGGGCAAGATTCACAATCCGCCGTGCCTTATCGACCAAGCTCGGATCACTTTGCTTGCCCCAGAAATACATTCCGAGGGCATCGCGTACACCATTCCACCAGGCCATGAACTGAATGTCGTAGTACCACTGGCTAGGAGTCGCTCGAAGGCCGCCCACCGGCCGCCCATTCAGCTCGAATTCCAGCCACGTTTGCAGCGGCCCCGAATCCTCCGGATTGTAAGGCAGCGACTGAGAGTATCGCTTTGTATCCTGTGGCATGTCGCCTTGATAGGCGAAACTGGCCGGGTAGCAAACGCGAGCATATTCGGTAAAAGGCATGGCTTGCGGCCGTGGCTTCGCAAAATACTGCGCCCCGTAACGCTTCCATAGATATCGGCTGACGGTCTGGTAACCACGGTATTCAGGCGCCGTAGCGCCGATCAACAGATCGAAGCCGTATCGCAACCGGTTGCTGGAGAGCTCCCGCACGAACGCCCCCTTTTGGTTCTCATGACGCCAGAACACATGCTGTTCGGTTATAAAATCGATGAACCCGTAGGAAAGCAGGGGGGAAGAAGTCATGCCCGACTTCAGCTCCAAATCAAGCGCAGTAGGCATCGAAATCCTCTCAGGGTCGATTGGAACGCGAAAGCCTCGGCTACCCTGAATCGGACGCGCCCCTTTCGCATAAACGACTTGTGAGTTAATCAAATCCAGATCGGGCACGAGGGCGGCGAAAGGTTGTCCCTTTTGGACTACGGCCACAGGAGAATGGAAAACTCGATCTCCAAGGACGTTGTCCGGAGCCCGTTTTAGGCAAGGGGCGTGAGTAAAGTCGGGCGCCTCTTCCCCAGCGAACGCAAAAGAAGAAAGCACATACTCGAGCCGCGCTGGAGTTCCTCCCAAAACGACTTCCACTTCGATGTGAAAGAAGGGCTGCCCCGGCTTTAGGACCACCGTCTGTTCGATCTTATCCTTTCCCTGCGTGCCGGACAAAAGGACCCGGACCTGGTTTGTGGTTTTTTCCAAAATTCGGACTGACTCGAAAATATCCGCCGACAGCAAGCGGTAGTCGCTGGTCACGTCAACGTCGCCAAAAAGCGGAGCGGCGCTTACGGGTCGCGGCTTAGGTGGGTGAAAGGACTCGAGCACTAGCGTCCAGGCTTCCCTTTCTCCCCTGGCGAAGTACTGCTGCTTGACTCCGGCGGCACGGCGAGTGAAACGCGCTTTCACCAGGGTGTTTTCAATTTCAACGAAATCTCCCTCCTGTCGCACTTCCAGACCCTGCGCCGGAGTGGAAACTCCGGCCTGGCTCCCACTGGATCCAAAGACCAGAAGACCGGAGCCAATGGTGCCGACGGTAGCAATCAGATGCCTACGGGTGATCTTCTCCATTGCACCTCCTAATTCGATAAAGGAAACGTTAACTGAGAGTCAAACTACAGTATGTAGGTGCGCGTGTCAACTGCATTCAGTCCTTTTAGTCCCGGACGCACGTTTTCCATGTTCGTTTTCCTTTTTGGCTTGATCTTTCGGAGTAGCGTCAATTAGGATTTATTAAGATTTATTAGCGATCAATCAAATTAACGATTTAAATCACCCGCTATCAATCTTTTCAGTTTGATCTTCCTTTCTCTGTTGGCGCTGGGCGCTGCCGATAATGATCCCTCGATTTGCTTGGAAAACCGACAGCGCACATATAAGAGATTCGAAGTCAAGAAACACTTATCCCTGAGGTCTCCGAGCGATTTTTGAAGCCTTGGTCGAGAAGGACCTCGCTCGCCTACGCAGCTCCAGTGAAGCCAAGAACTTCCATGGGTTGCGGCAATCGCAGCGCCATGGTAAAGTTGTCACCGAGGAGGGGTCCGTCCGATACAACCACGTGACCACGGCTGCAGACTATGCCAGCAGCTCGGACAGACGCGTTCATTTTGTACTTCCACTCCTTATGAACCTCATCTTTTTCGTTAAAATCAATTCAAAGTAATGATCTTCGAAGGACACGGGGGAGGCGGCGACAATTTTACTGGCGGAAGCCAGTTCAATTTGTACAAAAAGGTGAGCTTCGAAGATGGTGTCCTCTACGCGACCCAGGCCGCGTGGAGGACACTGAGCATTCAAACCAAGCCCTGGCCTTACACGGGCTTCTTTTCCAGCAGCCTGCCCGTGCGGAGCTTCGAGACCACGCGGAGCATCTTCGTGGGCCGGAACCGAACGGTTAAGAACCCACGGTGTGTGGAAGAGGGTATTTGCACGGGTATGGGGCAATACCAGTGGACACTGGGAGAGGGTGCGAACTGGATGTGGCACTGGTACGTCTATTACATCCTGGGCATAAGGCCCACCTTGAAAGGCTTGCTTGTGGACCCAAAGATTCCCAAGGAATGGAAACGTTTCAGGCTCCGCCGGGAGTATCGTGGTGCAACCTACGAGCTCGAGGTATCGAATCCTGAGCACTTGAGCAGCGGTGTCCGCTCTCTAGTTGTGGATGGGCAAAGAATACAGGGCCAGCTGCTGCCCGCCTTTATGGATGGGAGGAGGCATCGGGTTTCGGTAACACTCGGGAAATAAAGTGCCCGCCCGGGATCTCCAGGCGCCCAAACGACTATTCAGGAGTTGATTATGCTGCATTTCACATCTCTTTTCCTTTTATTACTCGTGGCTGCGTGTGCCAAGGGAGGTGAAAGCGTACAAGCTGGTGACCGCGTTGCGGACCCGATCAAACCCCTACCCTACAGCCGACAGGAACTCCTAGATCGGAGAATCCGAGACAGCTTCGAAGGCGACTTCCTCAACATGGTGGCTTTCCCGCTGGGAGGCATTGGAGCAGGATGCATCAGTCTTTCTGGGACCGGGAAGCTCATTGATTGGGAAATCTTCAACAAGCCTAACAAAGGTTACCAGCCACGCTATACATTCCTTTCCGTTTGGGCAAAACCGGAAAGGCGGGCACCGGTATTCAAGGTGCTCGAAGGACAACTGCGGGAGCGCCTGGATGGGCCGATGTACCTGGCTCCAGGCATGTGGTATCTGGGAAATGGTGGAGGGCCCCAACAAACTCAAGCGGCGGGACTGCCCCGCATGCGAGAGTGCCGCTTTGAAGGTCGCTTTCCTTTCGCACGTGTCCATCTCAAGGATGAGAGTTTCCCCTTAGGCGTCACAGTCGAAGGGTGGAGCCCCTTCATTCCAGGAAACGATCGGGAGAGTTCACTCCCAGTTGCCATTCTAAATGTAAGCCTTCGCAACGTTACAAGCGAAAGCACTCAGGTGTCGTTGGGCATCAACCTTCAAAATCGAGCTGGAAACCACAATGAAATGATCCGTGAACCTGGCTTTTACTGTTTGTATCTCCACGACGGCAGTGAAGGCGGAAACGCCATGTTTATCGCAACTCCCGAGAGGGTGACCACTTGGGAGACCAATTGGCCCGATCAACCTATATTTACTGTCCTCGAGCATTTCGCCCGCAGTTTCGCGGCCGAGGGGAAGTTCACAAACCAGGCGCCAGCGATTGGTCCGGATCAAAAGGCGGAGCGACATCGTGGTGCTCCCACAAAGGAGTGCAACGATAAGGCGGACAGTAGTTGCAACGACAAAGTGGGATCGCTTGGCGTGCAGTTTGTTCTCGCTCCTGGGGAATCCCGCAACATTCCTTTAGTGATTGGCTGGTACTTCCCCATTTTCAGCGAAGCCGAGGCGGGAGAACTCGGGAAAGACGTGAAATCGTGGAAAAATTACTACGCCACTCAGTGGCCAAGCGGGCTGGAAGTGGCACGCCATGTCGTTGGCAACCTCAAGCGCCTCGAGGCGGAGACCCGGCGCTTCCAGACCGCTTTTTTTTCTTCAACTCTCCCTGGGGTGGTGCTTGAAGCCGCATCCGCTAATCTCTCCGTGTTGCGTTCACCGACTGTCATTCGCTACCCGGATGGCACGTTGTACGGGTGGGAGGGTTGCGCCATTGATCGACGGCTCGGTTTTGGAACGTGCAACCATGTCTGGCACTACCAACAGGCGATTCCTTATCTGTTTCCACGATTGCAACGATCCATCTTGGAGAATTTTTACTTTAACGGTTTGCGGGAGTCAGACGGAGCCATCCACTTTCGGATGCCGGTGGGCCCTGGGGCAAGTCCAGCCCAACTCGAACCGAGATGGAGCACACCTGACGGCAGGAAGACGAATTATTTCACGGCGGCTGACGGGCAGATGGCCATGGTCTGCCATGTGTTACGGGAGTGGCAGATCAGCGGCGACGACGGGTGGCTCAAGAAGATGTGGCCAAAAGTGAAGAAAAGTCTGGAGTATGCCTGGGTAGAATGGGACAGGGACCGAGATGGCCTGTTGGAAGGGTCGCATCACAACACTCTGGATCTCAACTTCTCGACGCCCGATCCCTTTTGTGGGAGCCTTTACCAGGCTGCGTTATTGACAGGCGAACGGATGGCCCTTTATTTGGGTGACGAAGCTTCCGCCAGGGAATACCGAGAGGTTTACGAGTCAGGAAAGAGATTGACGGACGAACAGCTCTTCAATGGAGAGTACTATCACCAGATGCTGCCGGCACCCGGTGACTACCAACTTGGCAATGGCTGTATCTCGGAACAAGTCATTGGGCAATGGTATGCCCGAATGCTGGGCCTCGAGGACGTTTTTCGAAGAGAGAATATCCGCTCTGCCCTAAGTGCCCTCTTCAAATACAACTATCGTGACAACTTTTATGACTTCATCAACGTTTACCGGGCTTACTCTGTTGGAGGTGACCGAGGCTTGCTTATTGCAACCTGGCCGAAAGGGGGAAGGCCCGAAAGGCCTTTGTTATACGCAGACGAGACGATGAGTGGCTATGAATACCAAGTCGCGGCCAACCTCCTTTATGAGGGATACCTGCTTGAAGGACTGACGGTGATCAAATCCATTCGCGACCGTCACGACGGCAAGAAACGTAATCCCTACGACGAGTTCGAATGGGGTCACCACTATGTCCGCACGATGTCCAGCTATTCGACGCTGCTGGCACTCTCCGGGTTTCGCTACTCAGGCGTGGATAAAAGCATTGCCTTGGATCCACAGATCTTCTCCGATGATTTTCGAGTGTTTTTTAGCGTGGATGGGGCATGGGGTACTGTCTCTCAAACCCAGGTTGCTGGAAGTCTGGTGGCCAAAGTGGAGCTAGCAGTTGGCCGACTTTCATTGTCAAAGTTGGTGCTGCATCCTCGAAATGGCGTCAAGCGTGTCAGAGCGTACATCGGTACTCGGCCCGTGCGGGCTAGCTTGACCTCAGAGGGCCGGGGCGTTGAGGTGAAACTCGATGATACTTTGGAACTTTCCAACGATCAGATCCTGACCGTCGAGTTGTCGCCAGAATAGCTGGAAGAATTCTCGTAGATTTGTGTCAGGTTGATCCAATTGTCGTAGTAGCTCCCACAGGAACCCTGGAGCAAGGTTCTGTCATCGAAGAGGAAGGCCGCCCCCAGATGGGGCTGGATCTGATTGTACAGGTTCTGATAGATCTTATCATCAGCGATCTCAACGCGCGCCGGCAGGGCATCTCCAGGGATGCAGGGCGGCTTATTGCCGGTTTCAGCACAGAACGGCGGCTGCTCCTGCGAATGTGCGTTCCTGAAATCGATGATCCCGCCAAAGGGACCAAAGGGACGATTTTTCTTGACTCCCGGATAAGCCTTGCGGTAAATGGTTGCTTTAGCGAGAACATTGCCCGCAAAGTTGCTGAAGGAGACGACCGCATGATGCAGCATCCTGGGAGACGAAGGATGGTTCGGGCGACAGCCACCCTTTTCATGGTTCTCATGATAAGCTGCGAGCAGGCCAGCGAAAATACCGCTGAACAGCCGGATGACCTGGCAGGTGCCCAAGGACAGGAAAACCAATCCGCTCGCTGGCAAGCCCATCCCAGTGACGCCGCAGGAAACTCCTATAATGCCCTTTTTAAACGGCGATTCAAGCGCGGTATCGAGCTCGGGTTTCATTATTACGAACAGAAGCCCTATGAAGACTTCTATAAAGAGATCATTGGTAACTTTGACGCAAAACGTCTGGTTGATAATCTCGTTCGGGCGAACGCGGACTGGGTTTATTTCTGGTCAGAAGTATTGGGAAATTACTTCTATGATTCTACAGATACCAAGTTGGGTCGAAAACACAGAAGCTTAAGGGGCCGGGACTTACTCAAGGAATTTACCGTTGAAGCAAAGAGGCGGGGATTATCTGTACTCAGCTACAGTGGACTTACTAATGTTCCGCACTTCGCACGGCTGCGTCCCGACTGTGTGCAGAAAGACCCTTCAGGGAACCCTGTAGGCGATCAGATTTGCTATAACTGCGATGAGTTCCTGGAGCTACTCAAGCGCCGCAGTTCGGAGATCAAGGACAACTATGACGTGGATGGATTTTTCTTTGACGGAGGTGGTTACACTTATTTGCCCAACCCTCCAGCGTGCTTCTGTGCGAGATGCAAGGCCCTTTTCAAGATCAAGTATGGTTTCGATATGCCTGATAGCCCGACTCGGGACGAGACGTGGCAGAGCTTCCTGGAATTCCGGTACGAGTCAAACGAACGTTTTACTCGCACCTTAAAGACATATATACAGGAGAAATATCCCGGAACGATTGTTCTGTTCAATTATGGGGGTCACATCCCCTTTGGCTGGCAGGCAGGATTCCGCCCCGTGGGCCATGGAGCCATTTCCGACAGTACCATGGCAGAGAGTTTTGCCTACCACATGAATCAGTATTATCCGAGTTTAACCGCCTCGTTTGTTGCGGGTGTTTCCGGCCCAGATCGCGCATTTCTCATACTGACCGATGCCCACATGTTTGGATACGGTAGCTATGCCTTACAACCCGAGGCAACCCTTAGATGGGCTGTATTCACAGCGAAAATGCGCGGCGCCAATGTCGCCATAATCGACAAAATACATCACGATTACTCTGTCGAACCCGCACTTTATGAAAGGATAGGAAAAGTATATGGCGAGTTGGCGGAAAAGGAACCTTACTTTGAATATCCTTCCCTCAAAGAAGTGGGTCTATATTTCTCACTTCGCACGCGGGACTGGTATGGGCGTGATAATGTTGACAAATATTTTCGTTGCGTTGTCGGGGCTTACCGTGCTTTGGTGGATTTGCACTACCAAGTCGAGTTCGTTTTTGATGAGTCTGTCACGCTGGAAAGACTTCAGCAGTTTCTCGTCATCTATCTGCCCAATGTGGCTATTCTTTCCGCAAAAGAGGTCCAGATGCTGCGTGGGTACGTCGAAGGTGGAGGAAGCATCTTTGCAACCTGGGAGACAGGCCTTTATGACGAGCTGGGACAGCGATTAGAAGATTTCGCGCTTGGAGACGTGATGGGCGTCCGGTACAGAGGGCACACGGAGGAGAACTGGAACTTTGTTCGCTTTTCAGAAGGGCGGTGGACTTCCGATGTGCTCGCAGACTACAACATCCCTGTGGTGGCAGAGCACCCCGTGATCTTCGAAGCGCGGAAGGTGGATACCTTCGGGGAACTTTGGATAGCCCTGCCTGGAGGCGTTCCGGGAGGACAAGCGGGAGCCTCCCCTTGGAAGACTGTGGGACCTGCCCTGGCTATTCACAAATTCGGGAAGGGACGCAGTGCCTACCTCTCGGCACCCCTCGACGGTGAATATTCTTCCCTGCGGGCGATGGCCGAACACCGCAACCTGATCCGGAATATCATGAGGCATCTGCTTCCAAAGAGGCAAGTGACCGTTGAGGCTCCGCTGAACGTTGAAGCTGTGGTGATGCAGGACGATGCCAAAGAGAGGATGATTGTGCATATGGTCGGCTTCTGGGCGCGGAAAAACATTAAGAGTCACTGGCTCCAACCGTTACCAAGTGCGGAACCGATGGAAGCAGGGGCACTGTATCGTGCGAAGATCACTGCGGACAGAAGAATCCGGAGTGCCAAAGCGCTGCACGAGCAAACCAGGCTGGAAATCGTCGGAGACGCTGTGAGCGTGGAGACCGAACAAATTCATGAGGCGATCATCATCTCATTCTAACGGCAGGGTAGGAAGGTTTCTGGGGGTCGTGCCCGACCACAGCGCTGAAAAAACTCAAGCACTGAAAAAAATGAAAATGAAAAAAGAGTGAATGGTTACCCTCTTGCTTGTTGGCTGTCTTTTATTCGTTGGCTGTCTTTCTCTATATAAAACAAGAGGCTACAGGCACCATTTTGCGAGGATGGCGATGACGCCTGGCGCGCACCTGATTGTGACAGCGGCCCTCCTTTCTACTCCGCTTTCCCCATTCCCCTCCTCGACGCCCTGCCAGGGCGCCGAGTCCCGGCTCGGGGAAGCTGCCGGGGCGCTGCACCGGGGCAATCCGGACGCCGCCGAGCAGATCCTGCACCGGGTTCAGGAAACCCACCCGCAATGCCCCGAGACCCTCCTGGGCCTGGGCCAGGTGGCCTGGAGCCGGGGTCTGCCGCCTGGATCCCCAAAACGAGGAGGCCCATTTTCAGCTGGGTGTCCTTTTCGATTCCCAGAAATGCAACTCCAAGGCTGTGGAGCAGTTTGAGACCGTGGTGCGCCTGAACCCACGCCACGCCCAAGCCTGGGACAGGAGGATCTGGCCCTGAAGTATGCCGAGTTGAGCCGAAAAGCCGAAGTAGCTGAGGGGCGCCGCTGAACCTGGGAAACTCGAACCCGTGAGGACTTGCCGGGCTCGGCCTCCCAAGGCGCGGCTGCCTCATCTCGGCTCCCGCAACACTTCCCTGCTTCCTCATTCCTCCCTGATACGGAGGATCCGGGCAGCCTCCACATTTTCCAGCACCTGCGTTCGACCTCCGGGCCAGAGGATCTCGATCCTTGCAATCCCCTCCTCCTTTCCCAGGCCGAAGTGCACGCGGGGGTCCGAGCTGCTGGCATAGCTCACGGCAGTGGTGACATGATTGTGGAGCAAGCGACCAGAAGACGTAAACACCTTGACCCACCAGACAGGAAGCACCTCCGGAACATAAGGAATTATATCATCTCCCCTAATTACCCTAGCCCTCCAATCCCCTGGCGGTTGCTTCGCACCCCTTCCAGCTTCAGGGTTATCCAGCGATTCGAATTGGAGGTTATGTTATAGAGGAGGGCCGGTTTGTCACCGATGGCCGAGACCACCAGGTCAACGCGCCCGTCGTTATTGAAGTCTCCAAAGGCGCTTCCGCGATGACCCCGGGCCATCTGAAAATCCGGACCTGCCAGGTTGGAGACATCCTCAAAGGTCCCGTCGCCGCGGTTGTGGAAGACGGCGTTGGGCAGCTTATAGCGGAGATGAGGAAAATAGAGTTCAATGTTTTCATCCACGTGGGAGTTGGCGAAGAAGAGATCCTTGTAACCGTCGTTGTCAAAGTCATACGCCCCCACGCCCCAGCCGCTCATGGTGATCGTGGCCAACCCCAGGTTGGCCCGGTAGGTATGGTCCCAGAACATTCCGTTTCCGCCGTTGTAGAACAGGGGAAAGGTCTCGCTGGCCAACGCCGTGAGGATGATGTCGGGCCGGCCGGCCTGCTGATGTCGCGAAAATCCGTTCCCATGCTAG
>JALLOM010000079.1 GCA_027717865.1 Acidobacteria bacterium AH-259-O06
GTCACCTGCTTTGAGAAATACCGGTGGGTCTAGAAAGACTCCCACTCCGGCCGGAGTGCCCGTAAAAATCAAATCACCCGTTTCCATTGTGATCGCCTGCGAAACATACGAAACCAAGGTATAGCAATCGAAAATCATATTCCGTGTATTAGAAGATTGCTGAACTTTTCCGTTCAGACGCAGCTCAATGTCAAGCTGGTGAGGATCTTCGATCTCGTCTTCCGTAACCAGAAAAGGCCCGCACGGAGCAAAGGTGTCACATGATTTTCCCCGAACCCACTGTTTGTCGGAAAATTGTAGATCGCGGGCACTGACATCGTTTCCGATCGTGTAACCCGCGATGGCTTCACGTGCTCTTTCCCGAGAAAATTTCCTGCCGCTCTCCAGCATGACCACACACAGCTCAGCTTCTGGGTCTACTTTCTGACTAATGGAGGGAATCTTGATCTCATCTTCAGGACCAATCAAGCTGTTGGGAAATTTAGCGAATAGCAGGGGGTTTTCCGGAAGGGGAACGTTTTGCTCTTGAGCGTGATCTTTGTAGTTTAGACCGATTGCGATGATTTTTCCCGGATTTGGAATGGGTGGTAAAAGCCGGATATCATCCTGTCGGCAGACGGCTGGACCCGCTCCTTCCGGATTCTGTTCCAGCAGCTCACGAATCCTTTTCGCGAGCTCCATGGCGGGTCTTCCTCCAGACAGCCAACTCTTTAAATCCTGCGAATCAAAGAGCTCATCCCCGGTGTCGGAAAGTTCTCCTGTGCTCAAAAGCGTTTTTCCCGCCTCAAGCAGGTCGACTATCTTTCCTTCTTCGAGTTCAAATCCAAACCGGGCCTTGCCCGCCTGAGAAAAACTGCAGAACCTCACTTTCCCCCAACTGTGCCTGTATTGGCGGAGCTGCTACCGACAACCGACTCGGCCCTAGCCACAGTCCTGATTCTCTGTCCGGGATAAATAATTTGATCTGCCTTTAAGTTGTTCCAGAGCAGGAGATCTTTGAGGCTCACTCCATACATGCGAGCGATTCTGGCGAGTGAATCCCCTCTCCGCACAATGTAACTTGTGGGTAATTCCCGATTGAATCTGGACCTGCTCGCCGCTGAAAAAGAAAAGCCTGAAACGGATAAAGGAATGATTAAATCTTGACCTTCCCGAAGCCAGTGGATGTTCCGGATCCGATTCATCTGGGCGATCGCTTGAATCGAGGAGGAGTACCCTTGAGCGATCAGAGAGAGTGTTTCCCCACGTTTGACTTTGTGATGTTTAAATCGAACTTTCTTTTCCGGAGCAAGGGACGCCAGCCGTTCCTTGAGAAGCTCACCTCTACCCATGGGCACATTGAGCTGGTAGTCCTCATAATCAAAGGGGGTAACTCCCCGCCTCAACTCGGGATTTAATTCGAACAGCTCAGCCAGCGACACATCTAGGGCCTCGGCCGCCACTCTCAAATCCACCTGATCCTCAAGAGCAACGGTCTCAAACTTCACCGCATCATCTGGCTCGATGTAAAAACCGTATCGTTCCGGATGTCGAAAAATAATTATCGAAGCGAGAATCGAAGGAACAAAATTCCTCGTTTCCCGGGGAAGTAATCTCCTCTTTGCCATCCTCCAGTAGTCCATTGGACCATAGCGCCTAATGATCCTTTGGATTCGCTGCGCTCCGACATTGTAGGCTGCCATGGCCAGGTTCCAATCCTGGAAAAGCCCATACAGGTCTTCAAGGTGGCGCGCAGCTGCCTCGGTAGACTTAATGATATGAGAGCGCTCGTCGATCCACCAATCCTGTCTAAGACCGTACAGCCTGGCCGTTCCACGCGTGAACTGCCAGATTCCTTTGGCCCTGGCTCGGGAGTAAGCATGGGGTTTAAAGAGACTTTCCACGTGAGCCATGTAGACGAGATCGAGTGGTATCCCCTCTTTTCGAAAGATCTCTCGAAACAGGGACAAGTACTTCCCTGAGCGCTTGAGGCCCTCTTCCATAATGTTGCGGCCGTGGGTCTGGTAATAGTTGAGAAACCTCACAACGTTGGCATTCAAAACCACTGGAATATCAAAGCGAGTCTCAAAAAGCTCCTGGCTAAGCAGCTTTTCCAGGTGAGGATCGACCTTAATTGTAAAGAGATTCAAATCAGCAATCTCATCGAGTGGAGTCGATTCCGGCCTCGGAAGCTGCATCTCTGAGGGATCAACCAAAGCTTGAAGTTCAAGCTCCTGGATCTTACCTAAGAGACCGTAGTAAGCGCTTTCCAGTGGAGGATTAAGAAAAAAGTCGAATCCCGAGTTCTTCAGAGTCTGGAGCGATTGCTGAAAATAGGGGCGAGCTTCTTGGATGTCCTCCTCTTTGAAAACTGCTTCTCCTCTTTCAAAAAGATCTGTCGCCCTTTCGATCAGCCGATCAACCGGGTCTTCTTCTGGTTGAATAGTCGCCTCAATGGAAGAGGGTGTCGTCCTCGATGGCACCTCAGAAACTGGCGGAGCTGACTCTTGAGGCTCGCGAGTGGGCACTTGTCGGGAAATGTTCCGGTTTGAACCGCAATTCGGAAGACACAGCAACCCGCACACCACCAGAAGATGTCTTAGCTTCCACGCGTGCCGCAGACTCACCCCATCAGCAAAGATCATTTTATGGGTACACGCTATTTTTCAGCACTATTATTCTGGATTAAGGCGGTCGCCTGAGGGAGAAGTTCAATTGCCCTTTGCACCTGATGATCGATCTCGAGACCAACCTTAAAGCCTTCTTCGGAACCGAACAACGTGAGGAATAATTCCCGCTTGAGTCTGTTTTCAATCAACTGGCGGCTCTCCTCAAAACTCTCGTCACTAAAGTCCACCTTTTTATTGGATAAAAATTCTTTGAAGAGCCGCAGTGTCTCCTCTGTTATCTTAATTCCCTCGGTCAGCCCTTTTCGTTCTTCCTGGGTAAAGCCGGCTCGTTCTTGCTGGTCGTATTCATATCGGATGTCGGAGTGAATCGCCCCTTCCGTTAACTTGGCGGCGAATTCAGCAAAGAGATTCTCTCGGTCGATCAATCTTCCCAGCTTGCTGTAGCCCTTTAAGCTCACTTCCACGTCCGGTGTGATTCCTCCGCCGCCGAAGACCACCCGTCCGCTGTCAGTGCGACTCTCCTCTCCAGCTCTCTGATGGGTACCCGCTCGGCTAAAGAAGTACTCGTAGAAACTATTGGCGAAATCCCGTTGAATCAGCCGGTTACTAGGTGTGTAATACTTTCCGGTCGTCAAGGCCAAACCTTTGTTATCTCCCAATCTATAAATGGTCTGTACCAGGGCCTTGCCAAAACTCGTTTCACCTACAATCAAGGCCCGGTCATGATCCTGCAGTGCTCCAGCCACAATCTCGCTAGCGCTGGCACTACTCTGGTTGATCAGAACCACCATGGGGTAGTCCGAGCGACTTCCCTTCGGAGCGGTAAACCTGCGCGTTTTTCTGTCCCTAGAACGGGTACTCACAATAACCTGGTTTTTTTGCAGAAAACGATCTGCCACAGCAATGGCCTGGCCCAAGGCCCCTCCAGGATTGTCACGCAGATCTAGAATCAAACCTTTCAGGTTTTCCTCCTCCTCTTTTTCCAAAGCGTCGTCCAGTTCTTTTCTGGTTGTCTCCGAAAATCTATTAATTTTGATGTAACCGATGTGGGGACGAATGTGGAAAGCGTACTTGATGGTATAAAGTGGGATTTCGTCACGTACCACGGTCAGCTCTAGCGACTCTGCCTCTCCAGGACGTTCAACGGTAATTGTGACTTTCGTCCCTTTCGGACCTTTGAGATTGGGAATGACTTCTTTATTGAGGTCCCAGTCATCTATTGGCTGACCCTCAATCTTTGAGATAACATCCCCTGCTTTCAGTCCAACCCGATAAGCCGGGGTTTCCGGAGCCGGCGGTTCCACGACGACCACCCTGCCGCTGCCGGGAGACTCCGGACGTATAGAAATTCCTAAACCGTAATATTTCCCTCGTTGTTCTTCTTGAAGCCGGTTATAGTCAGAGGAGCTGAAAAAAGAGCTATGTGGATCCAGCGTTCGCAGCAGTCCTCGAATGGCATTTTCGACTAACTCCTGAGTCGGTACTGGTTCCACATAGTGCTCTTTGACGAGCGCAAGTGTCCCGGTGAAAGTTTTGAGTAAACGCTCGGTATCATTAGACAGAGGCGCACTCGCACTGAGCGGTGCGCCTAACCACCCGCCGAAAAGTGCGGCCGAGAGGATAGTAGTGAGAAAAAAGATCCCGAGCCTGTTTCGCATGCGCTAACAGTATAACATCATCACACCAGTCAAAACGAACCACCACTGGCAGCTTGATTTTGATTGGCCTTCTATGCTCTTATTGACTTGTCTGACACTGTCGCATAGACTGGCTAATGACGAGAGGTTGACTGTCAATGTGGAATCTAGGTTTTCCTGAATTAGTCGTCATATTTATTGTGGCCTTGCTTGTTTTTGGCCCCCGAAAGCTTCCTGAATTGGGCCGTTCTTTAGGCAAGGGATTGGCCGAATTTAAGAGAGCTTCAAACGAGCTCAAACGAACCTGGGAAGAAGAAGTCCGGGCTGAAGAGGAGGAGCTCAGAAAGATCCAGAAGGACCTCGAGTAGACTCCTACCTGCAAATCGCCAATTTGGGAAGCTTTCCTTATAGTACACTTTCCTTGACTGCCTATGGATCACCCTGACAACCCTCCTTCGGTCAACTCCTCTGAATCCGACAAATCCGATTCTGAAACTTCTGTCCTGACAGAAGAAGCGCAATCAAGTGACGAATCGGCTCAGGAGCAAGCAACACCCGATTTACCTCCTGCTCCTCCTCCTTCCGCTGGGAAGACCACAGACGGAGAGCCACCGGATGACGAAGGGGGGGACCTCGGTGCTAAGATGACCTTCCTGGAGCATCTGGGCGAACTTCGAAAGCGAATTCTGCACAGTTCTGCAGCCGTGGCGATTGCTTTTTGCCTGTGCTGGGTCTTCAGAGAGAAAATATTCGAAATTCTAGCCGTGCCCATTGCGGATGTCGTAGCCCCGGGTGAAGATGTCGTACGAGGGATGAAGGAACTAATATTCATAAAACCCACTGAGCCTTTTTCAATTTGGCTAAAGGTGTCCTTCGTGGCGGCGATCTTCCTGGCCGCGCCCTACCTCATGGTGCAGGTCTGGCTATTCATCGCTCCAGGCTTGTATCGCAAGGAAAAAGCTTATGCGGTTCCCTTTCTTCTTTCTTCCACGGTGCTCTTCCTCTTGGGTGGAATTTTCGCTTACTACATCATTCTTCCCACAGCCCTGGACTTTCTCATCAACCAATTTGGCAGACGGTTCACCGCGATGGTGAGTGCAATCGAATATTTCAATTTTGAGGTCATCATTCTTGTGGGTATGGGATTGATCTTTCAACTACCTGTGCTGGTGGCTTTTCTTTCTCTCTTCGGGCTTGTGACACCCAGATTTTTGTGGCGAAACTTCCGCTACGCTTTCCTTTTAATCGTCATTGTGGCAGCTGTTGTTTCGCCCACGGCCGACGTATTGAACCTGTTTTTATGGAGCGGTCCAATGGTCCTGCTCTACCTGATCAGCATTGGGATTTCGTGGATCTTCAAACGCCGGCGGGAAAAAAGGGGGGTCAGAGCGCCGATGCAGTAGAGCGGGTGTGAGAAATGCGGATTAAAGGCCCTCGACATCGTATTCTTCCCTGTACTTCGCAGCCACATAAATGTAACTTTGCTCTCGCAGCGACTCGAAGAATTCCTTCAATCCAGGCTCTGCCTTTTTCTGATAGAGTTCCCCAACGATTTGCGGGCGAATTTCTTCCAACGGTTTCTGCCGAGCTGCTTTCTTACTCACGACCTTGATAATTTGCAGTCCATACTCGGTCTCGATGATCCCACTAAACTGCCCTTCCTCCAGTTGAAAGGCCGCCTCCTCGATTAGTTCTGCCATCGAACCCTTCTTGAAGCTGCCGATGTCTCCGGCTCGCGAAGCGGTCGGTCCCTCGGAATACTGTTTGGCCAGATCCTCGAAGGAAGCACCCGACTGTAATTTGCCCAGAACTTCTTCAGCTTTCTTTCGCACTTGGACCTTGTCTTTCCCTTCTGTCAAAAAGAGGATTTCTTTGAGTTCCACTTCAGCAGCTTCAGTAAAGCGATCTATGTTTGCCTGGTAATGGGCTTCTATTTCAGGTGTCAGAAGGGTGATTTTAGAATAAACAAATTGCTGAACAAGTGAATCAACGATCATTTTCTCTTTTAGCGACCGCCGATATTGCGCCAGGGACGATCCCTGCTGGCGAAGGTACTGATCCAGAACCTCGAGGTTGGGAATACCCGATCCTTTGCGCATCTGTTCAAGGGTTGCCGCGACATCCACATCAATATTGGCGCTGACACCCAATTCCTCACCCCTTTGAAGCAGTATTTTGTTCTGGATCATATTCCTCAGCAATGTTCGCTTCCGTTCTTGAAATTCTCTTTCCAGCGCTTGCGGATTTTGGATTTCCCGTCTTAGACCCCGTTTCAACGAGAGCAGCTCCTTCTTAATGTCGCTCAGCGTGATGATTTCCTGATTCACCTTGGCCACGATTTCGTCCAGGATGACCATCTCCTGGGCAAAAAGTGGCGGAACAATGCCCGCCAATAGCGCGAAAATCACTGCTGCATTAACTCCAGTCAATCTATTCGATCTTCGCACTTGTCTCGCTCCACTCAAAATTCAAACTTTCATCGAATATCTCTACTGATGCGGCCTGAAATAATTGGTTCACGTACTCATCCAAAGCAACCCGCTCCTTTTTGGCGACCAGTTTCTTGAAAATAGTTTCCTGAACCTCATAAAACTTCTGAGCGTGGCGTGGAACCCATTCTTCCAACATGAAGATGTGGTAGCCTTCGGCAGAGCGAAAAAGCGGACTGACCTCTCCGGCTTTAAGTGTAAATACAGCTTTTTCAAAGTCTTCAGGCAGCTGACCACGCTCGAAGATTCCCAAATCACCTCCTACTTCAGCCGTGAGGCCCCGGGAGAGGCGCTGCGCCATACTTTTAAAGGTTCGAACATCCCCGAACTTCAACTGTCCGCCAATTTCCTCTGCCCTATTCTGATCGTCGACCAAGATCTCAAGAACGTGAGCCTGATCTTCGATGATGAACTCTTCCTCATGTTCCTGGTAATACTTCTGCATTTCCTGGAGGCTCACGATGATCTGGGAGCCAATCATGTTCGTTACGAACTTCTGAATCTTTAAAAAGACTCGAACGCGTTCAAGCAAAGCCGGTGTTACCTCTTGTTCTTTGGACAGCCAACGGTCGAGTTGAAGTTGAACTTCGCTTTCTTCTAACGCGATCTTTTCCTTTTCTGCTTCGTGAAGTAAGAGTTCCTCTGTCAGAAACTCGCGAAAGAGCGCTTTTTTTGGGAACTCGACAAGTTCCCCCTCCAACTGATCTTGCCGCAGGGACAGAAAGTCCTCGAACTGTTCTTGCAGGACTGGTTGACCTTTAATCACGGCAATGATTCGAGATTGAGGTTGAATTTCTTGACTCTCTCCCGCACAAGCCCCAGCTATTGCAAGCACCAGAAGAGAGACGATGCGTCTTGCAATCATGTTCCTAAAGCGGCTCATTCTAGCACAGTAATCTCGTCTAACAGGGTATGCACGTCCTCAAAAACTTCAGGGGGAAGGGGGGAAGAGATTTCTGCAGCCATGATTCCTTCTGGACTCACGGAGAAGTGGCCGTTGCGGGCGACCAGGTCGATGATATGCCGGCGTGAAACGGGAGTGTCTTCCCGGAACTTTAAGAAGACTTTAGAACCCTTTCGTTCCACTGAAAGGATTCTTAAGTGCTGGGTACGCAATCGCAGCTTTGCGTATTCAAAGAGGTTTGAGACGGAATTCGGATATTTTCCAAACCGATCTTCAATCTCCTCTTTCAGATTATTGAGGGCGAGCTCATCAGGGGCTGAGGACACCCGTTTGTAGAGCCAAAGACGCTGGTTGGAGTCATCGATGTAATGTTCGGGAATTTGAATATCCAGGCGTAGATCAATGTTGGTCTGTACGTCCTCCCGGATTTCTTCTCCCTTCAACTTTCGGATGGCCCGCTCCAGCAGCTTCATGTAAAGCTCAAATCCGACCGCATTAATATGTCCGTGTTGTTCAGAACCCAACAAATTGCCGGCGCCTCGGATCTCCAGATCGAGTGCAGCAAGGCGGAAACCCGCACCCAGTTCACTGAATTCCTTAATGGCCGCCAAACGCTGACGGGCATCCTGACTCAAGGTCTCCTGCGAAGGAATCATAAAGTAGGCGTAAGCTCGACGGTTTGACCTTCCCACACGTCCCCTCAATTGGTACAACTGACCCAATCCAAAACGATCAGCCCGATTGACGATCAAAGTATTGGCGCGAGGGATGTCCAGGCCATTCTCAATGATGGTGGTCGAAACCAGGACATCATACCGGTAGTTGACAAAGTGGAGCATCACTTGCTCGAGTTGTCGTTCTCTCATCTGCCCGTGGGCGACGGCCACGCGAGCCTCAGGCACTATTTCCTGAACCATCCTGGCGATTGAGTAGATTGTCTCGACAGAATTGTGGACGAAGAAAATTTGACCTTCGCGCTTTAGTTCCAGGTCGATCGCGCTTCCAATGATGTTTCGATTGAACTTCACTACAACAGTCTGAATGGCGAGCCTATCCTGGGGTGGAGTCTCGATAATGGAGAGGTCTCGCAGTCCAATAAGGGACATGTTCAAGGTACGCGGAATCGGGGTGGCGGAAAGCGCCATTACGTCCACTTCGGTTTTTAGCTGTTTCAGTCTCTCTTTTTGACTCACCCCAAAGCGTTGTTCGTCATCCACAATAATCAGCCCCAGATCCTGAAAGTGGACATCCTTTGACAAGAGTCGATGAGTCCCGATCAAGACATCCTCCAACCCTAATGAAGTGCGCCGTAGGATGTCAGCCTGATCTCTTCGACTTTGAAAGCGACTCAGCATTTTGATCCTTACCGGAAAAGCCTGGAAGCGCTCTCTAAAGGTATTGTAGTGCTGGAGGGCCAGCACGGTAGTGGGGGCCAGAATCGCCACCTGTTTGCTGTCATTGACGGCCTTGAACGCTGCTCGCATGGCCACTTCCGTCTTCCCGTATCCGACATCCCCACAAATCAACCGATCCATAGGGCGCTCTGCCTCCATGTCACACTTGACATCCCGGATCGCCGCCACCTGATCTGGCGTTTCCTCAAATTCGAACGCTTCGTCAAATTCCGTGCTTAGGAAGTCATCGGGCGAAAAGGCGTGTCCCTTTGCCGTTTCTCGACGGGCATAGAGCTTGAGCAAATCTTCAGCCAAGTGCCGCATTGACTTCTTAATGCGCCGCTTGGTTTTTTCCCAGGAAGCTCCTCCCAGCCGGTCGATTTGAGGTGCAGCTCCACCGCTGCCGCTGTACTTCTGGATCCGGTCGAGTCGATCGACCGGAACATACAGCTTGGCAGCGTCGCGGTAAGTTAAAACCACAAACTCACGCACCTCTTTCCCCACCCCGATCCGTTTCAGACCCCCAAAGACACCAATCCCATGATCGACGTGAACCACATAGTCCCCTTCCTTAAGGTCACGGAAATCGGAAACAAATTTACCAACGATGTCTCGATGGGCCGGCTTTCTGGCAGGCGGCTTGAGCTGGCTCTCCTCAAAGACATTCTCCTGAGTGAGCACATGGAGCCTCAGGCTGGGAGAATAGAAACCTTCCGAGAGTTTCCCCTGGGTGACCGAAAGAGGGTGAAAAAGAGCTTCATCGATCCCTTTTTCGGCCAAGTAAACTCCCACTTCATATTCCTTGAAAATGTGGACTAAGCGCTCGGCCATTCCTCGCGATCCCATTACCAAAACGACCCGCTCTTGCGCCTTTCGCCACTTATTCAAGTCCGTGAGGATGTTCTGGATCCGGCCCCTGTACCTCTGCTCGATCTGAAAATCGAAATGACGAGCTTCTTGTGGTTGATTCGACAATTGCTCCACATAGAAAACATCTTGCTCTTCCAATAGGTTGACCAGCCACTGCTTGGAAAAGAACAGACGTTCGGGAGGCAATACCAGCTCTCCACTGGCATCCCGTTCTTGAAACGTTTTCTGTTGATTGACGTGTAAGCATTCAAATTCTTTGAGGAATTCATCAGCATTTCCAATGACGATCCTCGAGTCTTGCCCCTTCGGTAAAAATTCCAAGAGGTGATGGTCGCTTTTGACCACCAGCGGAAACAAATACTCAAAGCCATTAAACAGCTCCCGGTTTTCAGTAAACTGGAGCTTTTCCTGCAAAGCCTCGGCGAAGCGCACTTCCCTCCAATGTTCAGGGGCCTTCTCGTGCCAGCGCGCGATCTCGCGCTCGGTCAGGATCATTTCGCGCATTGGCACCACTTCGCAGGAGGGAATGAGCTCGGTCGAGCTCTGCGTGCTCGGGTCAAATTCTCGAATGGACTCAATTTCATCTCCAAAAAACTCAATTCGGACTGGATTTCCATGGGCCGGCGAAAAGACATCGACAATACCCCCGCGCCTTGAATACTCACCGAGTTCACTGACCGGATCCTCACGCACGTATCCGATCTCCCTCAGTCTCCCCAGCAGGTGATCCAGGGGCAGAAAACCCCCAACTTCCAAGTGAATGCAATTGCTCAGAAAATCAGCCGGCGAGGGCATCCGAGCGGCCATGGAAGCTCCCGTCGTGACAATGAATCCCTGAAAACCCTTCAGAAGCCTCCACAAACCGATCGCTCTCTCGGCTGCAATCTTGGGGTGAGGTGACAGCCCGCGGTAGGGGTCTGTTTCAGATCCCGGGATAATGAGGACATGATCTTCACTCCCCTTTGGCAAAAAGAAGCGCAGATTCTCAGCGATCTTCTCCGCCTCGCGGTTGTTTAGACACAGCCACAAAAAGGGACCCGGCGACGCCCGAAAAAGGGCCGCCAAGACCAAGGCAGAATCCGCCCTATGAAGACCTTCCAGGACTCGAAAACTTTCTACCCGGGCAGCCAGGTGTCGAAAGATTTCGGTACTATTAGTGGGAAACGGTTTTTGTGGATCTTCGAATTCGCTCGATGATGTTTGAGGTAGAAAATCCCTTTTCAAAATCTATCGAGATAACCTTTCCACCATTCGATTCGACAATTTGCCCGCCCACAATCTGATTCATGGACCAGTCGCCGCCCTTCACCAAAACGTCGGGCATCAACGCTTCAATGATGGTTTGAGGAGTTTCCTCATTAAAAGTTGTAACAAAATCCACACTGGCGAGTGCGCTAATCACCTCGCATCGTTCCTCTTCAGAGAAAATGGGTCGATCCTGGCCCTTGATTTTTCTCACAGAGACATCACTGTTCAAAGCCACTACCAACACATCACCCTCAGCACGGGCTTTCTCCAGATAGCGCACATGCCCCGAATGGAGAAGATCGAAGCACCCGTTGGTGAAAACGATCCTCTTTCCTTCCGCTCGCAGTTGCGCCACCATCGACTGCAGCTGCCGACGCGACTTGATCTTCGACCTGGATGTTACCATTTCAGGTTCCAAGTTCCAGGTTCCAAGTTGGAGCTTGAA
>JALLOM010000008.1 GCA_027717865.1 Acidobacteria bacterium AH-259-O06
CGCGCCAGATTCGAGGGCTCTGAGTCACTCCGCCTGAGGGACAGTGAGGTCTCCGAGATCAAGTTCAAGAATGCCATTGTTGCCACTGGCTCTCGCCCTGTGGGCATTCCAGGTGTTGAGATTGAAAGTGACCGGGTAATGGATTCCACAACCGCGCTTGAGCTGGAAGAGGTGCCCGAGACACTCCTCGTAGTGGGAGGAGGGTATATCGGCTTAGAACTGGGAACGGTGTATGCATCTCTGGGGAGCAGACTCACTCTGGTGGAGCTAACGGATGGACTGCTGCCGGGAGTCGACCGGGATTTAGTGAGACCGCTTCAAAAAACGATTCAGGATATGTTCGCTAGTATTCACCTCAACACCAAGGTCGTGGGGATGAAGGAGACGAAGAAGGGAGTACAGGTGGACTTTGAAGGAGAGATTGAGGAGGACCGGCAGACCTTTGAGAAAGTCTTGGTCTCTGTGGGACGCCGGTCCAACTCAGACGATTTAGGTTTGGAGAAGACAAGAGTCGAAATTGATGAAAAAGGTTTCATCAAGATCGACAATCAATGTCGTACCACCGACAACCGGATTTTCGCCGTGGGTGACGTCGCAAGCGAGCCGATGTTAGCTCACAAAGCCACCAGGGAAGGAAAAGTGACTGCTGAGGTGATCGCGGGTCAACCCGCAGTTTTCGACAACTTGGCCATCCCCGCGGTGGTCTTTACCGATCCTGAGGTTGCCTGGTGCGGTGTGACCGAGACACAAGCCAAGAGTGAAGGTCGAGAGGTCAAGGTCACACGATTCCCCTGGGCTGCTTCAGGAAGAGCCTTGACCCTGGGCCGATTAGAAGGATTGACAAAGATGATTTTTGATCCAGAAACGGGTCGTATCCTGGGAGTTGGAATCGTTGGTCCTCACGCCGAAGAGCTCATTGCCGAAGGCGTCCTGGCGATCGAGATGGGGGCGGTTGCGGAAGACCTGGCGGCTATCATTCACACCCATCCCACCCTGTCTGAGACCATGGGTGAAGTGGCTGAGGCCTTTCTGGGGCGCGCCCTGCATATCTACCGCAGGTGAGTTCGTGCTGTGGTGCTGTGGTGCTGTGGTGCTGTGACAGGTGATACATCTCAAACTGCGGGTATAGCGTAGTTATTTGGCAGATCAGCGAGTGATGATCACACAGCAGCACCACAGCACCACAGCACCACAGCACGAACTCACCACAGCACCATAGCACCACGGCACCACAGCACGAAAGCACCACAGCACGAACTCACAAACGCACGAAGTCACGAAAGCACGAAGTCACGAGCAACACGTTCAATTGCCTTTGCCCCATGATCCAAGTATCCTGATTGTGGGCTGACGAAAAGCCCTCATAAGATGGCATTGGGATAGAACGGAATGGCCATGTCGAAGAACAGTTTAGACAGTTTTGGCGTCCGGTCGAGTCTACAGGTGAACGGGCGTGAGCTGGATTATTTCGATCTGACGGCTCTGGAGGTCAAAGGGATTGGAAATCTCAGTCGTTTGCCTTTCTCGCTGAAAATTCTGTTGGAAAACCTGCTTCGTCACGAGGACGGAGAAGCAATAACTGATGATGATATTAAAACTTTGATCAATTGGGACCCGAAAAAACGACCGGATCGAGAAATCGCCTTTACACCGGCGCGTGTCATCCTTCAGGACTTTACCGGTGTTCCTACCGTCGTTGACCTGGCTGTTATGCGGGACGCCATGGCAGAGATGGGAGGAGACCCTGCAAAAATTAATCCGCTCGTACCTTCCGAGCTGGTCATCGATCATTCGGTTCAAGTGGATTCTTTTGGTGGCCCAAATTCTTTTCAACTCAACGTCGAAAGAGAGTTTGAGCGAAACCGCGAGCGGTATGCGTTTCTGCGCTGGGGGCAATCCGCTTTCGACAATTTTCATGTGGTCCCGCCGGCCACCGGAATCGTGCATCAGGTCAATCTGGAGTACCTCGCCCGAGTGGTGTTCGAGTCGGAAGTGGATGGCGGTCGGCGAATAGCCTATCCGGACACACTGGTGGGAACGGACAGCCACACCACGATGATCAATGGTCTTGGAGTTTTGGGATGGGGCGTTGGTGGAATCGAGGCCGAAGCGGCCATGCTTGGCCAGCCCATCAGTTTGCTCATTCCGCAGGTCGTCGGTTTCAGAGTACACGGAAGACTGCCTGAAGGTGCAACGGCGACTGATTTGGTGCTCACCATTACCCAAATGCTGCGCGGAAAAGGCGTGGTTGGTAAGTTTGTTGAGTTTTATGGTCCCGGGATATCGAGTCTTTCCCTGGCGAATCGGGCCACCATTGGCAACATGTCCCCTGAATATGGAGCCACCTGCGCCATTTTTCCGATTGATGCAGAAACCCTCGAGTATTTGCGGCTTACCGCCCGCAGCCTTGAACGGGTGGCGCTTGTCGAGACCTATGCGAAGGCACAGGGCCTTTTTCACACTGCTGAAAGTCCGGAGGCGGAATACAGCGATGCGCTTGACCTGGATTTGGGGAGGGTGGAGCCCAGTTTGGCCGGCCCCAAGCGGCCCCAGGACCTTATTCCTTTGCGAAGGTCAAAGGACTCCTTTCAAGAGAGTCTGAGAGCCATGACGAAGGACGTGGACTGGCTCGAGCCAGGATCTGAGCAGGTCGGTTCCTGGGAAGCGGAAGGCGGTGATGCAGCGGGTGTGGCAGTTGCAACCGCAGCGCCTCCAGGTGTCAAGGTGCAGCTTGAGGCAGCGGAGTCCGGCAGCGAGGCGGTAGAGTTTGAACTCCGCCATGGGGTCGTAGTCATCGCTGCCATTACCAGTTGCACCAATACCTCCAATCCGTCGGTCATGATTGGGTCAGGGCTGCTGGCAAAGAATGCAGTCGAGCGCGGCCTCCACCGCCGACCTTGGGTCAAGACGAGTCTGGCACCTGGATCCAAGGTGGTGACAGAGTATCTCGAGGAGGCAGGACTGTTATCGTATCTCAATCAGCTTGGTTTTAATCTGGTCGGTTATGGCTGTACCACCTGTATTGGGAACAGCGGTCCACTCCCCCAGCCGGTCTCCCTTGCTGTCGAGAGGCATGACTTGGTCGTCTGTTCCGTGCTCTCCGGGAACCGAAATTTCGAGGGACGCATCAATCCCCATGTTCGTGCCAACTATTTAGCATCCCCGCCTTTGGTCGTGGCTTATGCTCTGGCTGGACGAATGGATATTGACCTTTACAACGAGCCTCTGGGTCAGGATGGTAGCGGGAAAGACGTTTATCTCAAAGACATTTGGCCTTCTCAGGAGGAGATTCACGCTACGATCCGCCGTACGGTGAAAAGGGAGATGTTCGCCAGGAAGTATGCTGATGTCTTCACTGGTGACCAAAGGTGGCAAGAACTGCCGATTCCGCCGGGTAATCGGTATGCTTGGGACGACAGCTCCACTTACATTAAACAGCCGCCCTTTTTTGCGCGTATGCCTCGGGAACCCCAGCCTTTGAAGGACATCCGAGGGATGCGAGTGCTGGCAGTGCTGGCAGATTCGGTTACCACCGACCACATCTCTCCTGCGGGATCCATCCCCAAGGATGGTCCAGCCGGTCTTTACCTCATCTCTGAGAGTGTTGAGCCAAAAGATTTCAATTCTTTCGGATCTCGTAGAGGGAATCACGAGGTGATGATGCGGGGAACCTTCGGCAATATCCGCCTGCGCAACCTCCTGGCACCGGGGACTGAAGGAGGATACACCATCCATCCTTCCTCTTCTGAGCCGATATCCATCTACGACGCAGCCATGAAATACAGGGAAGAGGGAGTCTCACTGCTGGTCATTGCCGGGAAGGAATATGGTTCGGGATCATCTCGTGACTGGGCCGCCAAGGGTACTCGACTGCTTGGTGTCGAGGCGGTCCTGGCCGAAAGTTTCGAGCGCATCCATCGCAGCAATTTAATCGGTATGGGTGTCTTGCCTTTACAATTTGAGGAAGGTCAGAATCGCAAGACGCTGGCTCTCACCGGCTTTGAGACCTATCACCTGCTGGGTTTGGAGGATGGCTTGCACCCTGGTAAGAAACTCGCTGTCCGAGCGGTTGCTGAAGAGGGAACCGAAAAGAGCTTTAGCGTGATCACGCGTGTGGATACGCCCAACGAAGTCACGTACTACCGCCACGGTGGAATACTGCATTATGTGCTGCGTACCCTGCGGGACTGATCAGCTGTCAGGAGTCAGGAGCCAGAAGTTAATATATCCGTGAAAATCCGTTTAGATCGGTGTGATCCGTGATCCCAGAATCCATAATCCAAGTGGTTTGTGATCGGTGTTCTTTCTTCAGCCATAGACATAAGTGAGTGTCAGCTCTCAGTTGTCAGCTGTCAGCTCTCAGCTTGTCTTCCCAACGGAAATCTCGTAGGCTTTGTTCGAAATGACGGGAGAAGTCCTGAACTTTCCAGACATTTTGGAACTTCCTGTCTTCCCACTCCCGAATGTGGTCTTTTTTCCTCGCACCGTGTTGCCTCTGCACATCTTTGAGCCAAGGTACAAGCAGATGGTCTCGGATGCTCTTAAGGGCGACGGGCAAATCGGACTGGCCCTTTTACAGCCAGGCTGGGAGAGCAAGTATTACGGAAATCCGGATGTCTTCAACACGGGAGGTGTGGGGCTGATCACCGAACACAAAGAATTGGAGGAGGGGAAATACAACATCCTGTTACAAGGTCGCCATCGGTACGAGATCATTGAATTCATTCGGCAAACTCCTTATCGGATAGCCCAGGTCAAGCTGTTGAAGGACGTGATACCAAGCAGTCAAGAGGTGAGCGAAATAGCGACCGAATTGATGTTGCTTTTCCGAGAGTTGACCGAAGAGATCACCAGCCCCGGATTGAAGCTGGATGTATTGGAGAAACTTGATTTTCCAAGTCTGGTCAATTCGATCTGTTCTTCATTGAATCTCTCGGTTTATGACAAGCAGCAGTTATTGGAAATGGATCGTCTGAAAGTACGAGCCGAAACTGCTCTGGCCATCCTCAGACAACAGGTCAAGGGCAAGCGTTTTGTGTCCAGATTCCGTCATCTCAAACCCGAGGATCCGAGTGTTAACTAGTGACTCGACTTGACCTTCCTGGATGCAGGTTCTTGCTTCCTTTCATTGCAGTACTTTGCAGCAGCGGTCTGTTCATACTAGCCCATTCGATTCAAGACACTGAGCAAGAGGATTCCCCAGCCAGCAAAACTCTTCCAGTCCTCAGTGACCGGATTGCAAACTACCGCATCGAGGTTCGGCTCGATCCCGTTACAAGAACCGTAAAGGGGCATGAAATTGTGACTTGGAATAATCGGAGCGCACAGGCTCTCGATGAATTCTGCTTTCATCTGTACTTGAATGCCTTCAAAAACAACCGTTCCACTTTTATTCGAGAGAACGCATTCCGACCCCTCTGGAACTTGGATGATGACCCTCCGGAGGGCTACTGGGGATACACGAAGGTCGAGTCGATCGAAGTTCTGACAGGTGAGGATGCTCCTCCCCGCGAGGTCACTGAGATTTCTTACATCCAACCCGATGATGAGAACGTGCTGGACCGCACCGTCCTAAGGGTTCGGGTGGATAATCCTTTACCTCCGGGAGCAGTCATGCGGTTTCGAATTGATTTCACTTCGAAACTGCCGAGAGCCACCAGGCGCACGGGATGGGTAGAAGACTACTTTTTCCTGGCCCAGTGGTTTCCCAAGATCGGGGTATTTAGAGACGGCGTCTGGAATTGCCACCAGTACCATCGGGTGACGGAGTATTTTGCCGACTTTGGAGTGTATGACGTTTCTTTTACCGTCCCTACAAATTTTGTTGTGGGTGCGACCGGAAAGCGAGTAGAGCAGCGCGATCATCCCCATGGAACAACCACTTACCGCTACTATCAGCAGGATGTACACGATTTTGCCTGGACGGCCAGCCCTCGTTTTTTGGAAAAAAAGCGACTTTTCTCTGATCTTGGCCTCCCCGAGGTCAAAATCACCCTGTTGCTTTTGCCCGAGCATGCGTATCTGGAAGAAAGGTATTTTGCGGCTGCCCAACACGCTCTTCGCTACTATGGCCATTGGTTTGGTGCTTATCCTTATGAAACGTTGACCGTCGTTGACCCCGCCTATAGAAGCAACACCGATGGCATGGAGTATCCCACCCTGGTAACAGGAGGTGCGCATTTCTGGACTCCGGACACGGTACTATCACCGGAAGGAGTTACCGTCCACGAGGTCGGCCATCAATGGTGGTACGGCATGGTAGCGAATAATGAGTTCGAAGAATCGTGGTTGGACGAAGGGCTGAATTCGTGGTCCGAAGCCCGAGTGCAAAAGCACGCTTACGGGCCCAAGCGTTTTATGGTGCGCTTCTTTGGAGGAGTCCCTTTTGTCTTCAATTCCGTCAAGATTCCGTTCGAAACGGCTGCCTTGCCTGCGGTTCGAAGAGGAGGGAAGCTCGACATTATGACCCGGCCGGGTTGGAAATATCGGGGACGCAGCAGTTATCGAGTCAACTCCTACAGCAAACCAGAAATCCTCTTGTGGACGCTGGAGCGGTGGCTAGGTGAGGAGCTGATGCTTCAGGCCATGAGAACCTACTTTCAGCGCTATCAATTCAAACACCCCACGACTGGAGATTTTATAACAACAATGAGCGAAGTCACTCAAAAGGATGTGGGCTGGTTCTTCGAGCAGACTTTTTTCAGTTCTGAGCTGGTCGACTATGCAATCGGGACCGCAACCTCAGTGCCGATCCCCAGCCGGCAGGGGGTCTTTGAGGACCCAAATCCTGCCGGTTCTTCAAGCCAGGAGACAGGAATTGATGAAAAGAACTACCTGACGGAAGTGGTTGTGGAGCGACTCGAGGGAGCCAAATTCCCGGTGGAAGTTTTGATGGTGTTTGAGGACGGCGAAGAGATCCGCGAGCAGTGGGACGGACAAGATCGGTGGCAAAGATTTGCCTTCGAAAAACCTCTTCGTTTGAAGTATGCCATAGTGGATCCTGAACGCAAACTCCTGTTGGACATTGACCCCACCAACAACAGTCGTTATGCGGACATACCCGATGGCTTTGCTCTGGCAACCAAGAAGTGGACATCCAAGTGGCTGTTCTGGCTGCAAGACTTATTGGAGACATTCGCTTTCATAGGCTAAGACTGCACTAAGGCATGTTAGGGGCACTTGAGAAAGGTTGGAAGTTACTTGGACACCACAAGAAAGCGCTATTGTATCTTTACCTGACAAACCTGTTTGTAGCGGCCCTCTTAATCCTCCCTTTTATGGAGATCTTTGACCGTTCTCTGGGGCCGGGCTTGTATCGTGAAAAATTAGTCGAAGAACTAGACTATGACTGGTACCGCCTATTTCAAGATCGGGTCACCGGCTTGGCCTCGACCTTCGCTCCCTCAGTGATGGGAGCAGGTCCCTTTGCGCGCAATTTGGAAGCTCTGCTAGACGGAAAACTCACCCAATTACCCTGGGCCGTTTTGTCCCTGGGAGGTCTCTACATTCTCCTCAACTCTTTTTTACTGGCGGCTGCCGTAGGTTCTTTTGCGCTCGATCCAAAAGGCACGACTATGCGTGAGTTCTTTCGCACTGGCGGGACGTTTTTCGGCCGCTTTTTCCGGCTGAGCATATTGGGGGGTTTAGTATTTTGGTTTGTGAGCAGCTGGATTGTTGAGCCGCTCACCTATTTTGCGAACCACATTGCCAACAGGTCTGTCACAGACACCGCAGCCTTTTACTGGAATTTTGCGCGTTACCTTGTTGTGCTGGTACTCTTTTTATTTCTCAATATGGTGTTTGACTATGCGAAGATAAAAACGGCTGTTGAAGACCGCACGAGTGTGCTGCTAGCGTTTTTTTCCAGTTTGACCTTTTGCATCAATAATTTCTTTTTGGCTTACGGGTTTTACCTATTTATCGTTGCTATAGGTCTTTTCTGGGTCGGAGTTTACACCGGTTTGGAACATCTTTTGCCCCAACAAAGTTGGTTCACAATTGCTCTAGCATTCATATGGCAGCAGCTCTTTATGATGGGGCGACTCGCGCTGAAGCTCTTATTCTACAGCGGCCAGATGCAGTTCTACTTAGATCGACCCGAACGCTTACGACCCGTTGATGGGATCTGAATGGCGGCTTAAATCTTGACTCCGAAGGGCCTGGCAGAAACCCAAACAGAGCCGCGACTGTCAAAAGGAGCGGCAGAAAGCTTTGCATTCCAGGTGTCCTACCACTCCCTCACGGTCGCGGCTCTATTGGATGGTCAAGACGGTTTCGGAGTCAAGTGCACAATCAGCTAATTCACTGAATACCCTGATGGATGAACCGATCGATTTCCTCGGCCGTGTATCTTCCCTCCAGAATCAATGTGAAGAGGTCTTCAAAATTCCAGCCTGGGGGCAATTCCAGTTTCCGGGCCAACTGATCGCGGTTAATGGGGTGTTGATGATCCATGACCATGGCTTCGAGGTGATGGATGTCCTTGGCACCCTGAGGGCAGTTGTCGATTTCAACGGGTAGACGACACCCTTTAAGGACATAGGCCACATTTTCGCTCACAAATCCCATATAATCTCTTTCTTCGGCGGGTGGGCCATAACCCGGATAAGGAATTTTTTCTACCTGTACGAGGGTTCCCTTTTTCGTGTCAAAAAGGCGATTGAACTTTTCTTCTGGTAGGCGATCCTCCGGCACAATGGCCAGTAAACCTTGAGGCTCCTCTCCCCCGTCGTCGAGAACGTCGCGCTCCGCATCGTCCATTTCCTTTAAGACCCGTTGTGCTTCGTCCAGGTTTTTATATCGAATGGCTTTGAGTACTTTTTTCATGAAGCCAGTCTGTGAAGCTACCAGGGCCGTGGAGCAAGCCAATTGTGCTCCGGTTGTTATTCTAACCGAAAAAGGAGGAGACAATTAGCTCGTGTGTTGGTCCTGGTCAGCTTCCGGTAGAGATTGACAGACGGGGCGGGATCTATAAATAATTGGTGCCGTCGACGTTACCGGAATGAAGCTTCTCAACTGTGCTGGTTTGAGCGTTTTGCTCGCGTTTTCCTGTCTAAAGGCTCAGCTTGATCGTAGGCCCGCAGCGCGATCAATTTGGGACCGCAGAGAAGCTCAACTCTCTTTTGAAAATATCGATTTCACTCTGCTTCAAGAACAAGCTAGGAGACACAAGCCGACCTTGGCTTGCGAGGATCTGGAAAAGCTGGTTCAGTCCAATTTTCAATTCATCTTTTTCAACAAGCTAAATACGGCACATTTCCTGTTCACGCCTGAACCTCAGATTGTGGTGAAGAAAATTGTGAGCATTCTGAGGTTAAACGAGCAACTGCGGGGGCTTGTCCAAGAGGGTAGAGAACTCGTGGCGAAGAAGGGCTCGGATCATGAAAAAAGACAGCTGGTTCGCCACACGGGAAATTTGGCTAAGGAATTACGCGACACTTTCCAGCAGTATTTTCTGGACATCCGTGAATCCTCTTATACGTTGAATGTCCGCACTTTTGAGACCAATTACGGTCAGTTTATCCACTACATTGCGCTTTCCCAGCGCCTCAATCGATTGCTAACTGAGGAAGTAGAACATTATTTTCTCAATCCTACGCCTGGAGTCATTGAGATCTTCGAGTACGGCGATGTCTCTATCACGGTTCTGAGTGAATGTCTTCAGAGGGTAAGCACCCTCACAGAAGAAAGGTTAAGACGGTGAAGAGCTTTGCCGGCAGTGCTACCTCGTCCTTCTTTCTGAGGAAGGCAGGTTTGATCTTTTTCCTGATCGTCACCTCGATTGTCGGCTATGCCAGGTCCTCGGACAGTTTTTTAGAACACTTGCGTTATCTGGCTTCGGACGAACTAAAGGGACGTAAGAATGGAAGCCTGGGGCTGGAGCAGGCCGCAAGTTACATCGCAGGGCACTTCCAAAAATATGGTCTTTTGCCGGCTGGGGATGGGCAGACTTATTTTCAAGAATTTGAGCTCACCATGGGGCGCCGGCTGGGTCCCGAGAATGGAATCGCTTTGGAAACGGGGACAGATCAGATTCATTTGAAGGTGGAAAGTGACTATGTGCCTTTGACTTCTGGTCCGGAAACGACAGTTCAAGGGCCATTGGTCTTTGCCGGTTTTGGTATTTCCGCCCCCGAGCTAAACTATGATGACTATCGAGGTCTCGATGTGCGCCGTAAGATCGTGCTCGTTTTTGAGCATGAGCCCCAGGAGCAGTCGAAAGAGAGTTTGTTCCGGGGGAGAGAACTCACCCCTTACGCAACGGATCTACATAAAATCCTGAACGCTAAGAGTCGAGGCGCCGCTGCCGTACTTCTGCTTCCCGACAGCTTCAACCACCCGGAAAGCCGGGAGACTGGCCCCGCTGGCGGGCGTCAGGTGGAAGACATTGGTATTCATTCGGTCAAGCTTGCTGGAAAATGGGGCGAGTGGTTACTTCACAGAAGCGGCCGGGATCCGGTTGAAATTGCTGGCTGGATAAATAGCCATTTAACCCCTTACTCCTTCGGTCTCGGCTTCGGGGCTACTGTTTCAATGGACGTCGTTAAGGTCCGGCGCACCATAAAGAATGTATTGGGTCTTAAACCTGGCCAAACCGAGAAGGTCATTATCATTGGAGCTCACTATGACCATTTAGGTTTGGGAGACAAGACTTCTTTGGCCCCCGAGCTTATCGGTGAAGTGCACAATGGAGCTGACGACAACGCTTCGGGAACGGCGGGCCTGCTGAGACTTGCGCAGGATTTTGGTCGGACTTCTCCACACCGAGGCTTGCTATTCATCGCTTTCGCCGGCGAGGAGTTAGGTCTCCTCGGATCCCGCTACTACGCACAGCATCCCACGATTGCACTGGAGAAGACAATGGCCATGATCAACATGGATATGATTGGTCGAAGTGATGGAGATCTTCTGGTCGGTGGAGTGGGAACAGCTGCCGAGTTTAAGGGGATTTTGGATGACTTGCAGAAGACCTCTGTGCTGCAGTTTACTTATTCAAACAGTTTGCGCGGTTCCAGTGACCATCTTTCTTTTTCGGTCAAGAAGATCCCTGTGTTGTTTTTCTTCTCGGGTTTGCACAGTGATTACCACCGACCGTCCGATGATTGGGAGAGGATCGATTTGGTACGAACCAAGCAAGTCCTGGAAGTGGTGCATAGCACAATCGATCAGCTGGCTGCACTCGAGCAGCCTCCACACTATGTGGATGTCGGTCGTCAAGATCATCTGGCCAGGTCAGCGGGTCGTGGACATGGCCCTCGTCTCGGATCCTTTCCTGACATGTCGTGGGAGTTAGATGGCGTTCGGTTCGAAGGGATTCTGGCTGGATCCCCGGCAGAGAAGGCCGGGCTGAGGGCTGGAGATATACTGGTCGGCTTCGACGGCCGGAAGGTGAAAAGCCTGTACGACTTTACGACCGCTTTGGGAACCAAAGTTCCGGGTGATAAAGTCGAGGTCGTTGTGCTCCGTGACGGTCAAATCATGCGGATGACCGTGCACTTGGATGCCCGGCACTGATGATGACAGGAGTCAGGAGACAGGGAGTCAGGAGACAGGGAGTCAGGAGACAGGAGTCAGGAGTCAGGAGTCAGGAGTCAGGAGACAGGAGACAGGAGACAGGAGACAGGAGTCAGAATCCAGAAGTGGAAACGCCACAGACACGGTTGAAAGTTTGAAGGTTCCAGGTTTCAGTTGCCAGACTGAAATTTCAAAAATTAACTCCTGTCTCCTAACTCCTGTCTCCTAACTCCTGTCTCCTGTGTTCAGATGAAGCCTTCTTCCTCCGGCAGGTGCGAAGCCGGTGATCCATCCTCTCGAGATAGAGCTTGCTTTAGAGTGATAATCCCGGCTCGAATGATTGCAAAGAGTCGCATGGACGGTTGAAGAAAGGCGCGATGAACCTTGAATGTCTGCTGTGAGAATTTGCTTAGAACAACGTCCATTTCACTTTGGACCTTCTCCATTTGAGAGCGCAGGAAGTCGAGCCTGCGCCCCAGGGCCTGATTCGCCTTCTCGGTCGTTTCCGCGATACTTCCCGTCATTTCGTGAATCACCTTTTCAATTTGCGGAAGTTTGCGGCCGGCTTCTTGCATCAGGCTCGCCACGCGATCAGCGAACTCGAGGACTTTGGCCGATTTTTGCGAAAGAAACTCCAGGCTCTGATCTAACTGCTGAAGTCCCGTGAGCAAACGAGAGATTGCCAGCACCAGTAAGGCAGTTTGAACAATAATCAGCACCGCCATTGCCCAAACCAAGTAGGTAACCAACGTCGGGTCTTGGATGATCATAAATATTAAACATATCACAACGTCTGTGTTCGTTGAAGGGTCAGGAGCTTAATGTAAACTTCTCACCGAATACCTGGCATGTCGTGCTTTCGTCACTTCGTGATTTCGAGATTTCGTGCTCTCGTCATTGGCCAACTCGATCGCGAGTTCACGAACTATAGCGGGAAGGCATGAAGGCACAAAAGCACGAAGACACGAAGATACAGACAGCACAAAGGCACGAAAGCACGAGGGCACGACAGCATGACCGCACGAGGGCACGGCTGAGGGATGAACCTATGAAAGGTAAGCCGGTTTCCGAATCTCGCACTACGATGACCGAGGTAGTGCTTCCCAACGATGCAAATATCCATGGAAACATTCTGGGTGGGAAGGTGATGCACCTTATGGATTTAGCAGGAGTAATTTCAGCCTTTCGGCATTGCCGAATGCCGGTGGTGACTGTCTCCGTAGACTCGCTCTGTTTTCTCCATCCCATCAAAGTAGGTCAGTTGGTCCTCTTGGAGGCTGTTGTGACTCGGGCCTTTACCACTTCGATGGAAGTAGAGGTTCAGGTGTTTTCTGAAGATCCCCTCAGCGGTAAACGGATGAAAACCAGCGCGGCCTTTCTGACCTTCGTCGGGCTGGACATGAACGGCAAACCCACTCGAGTTCCACCGCTGATTCCAAGAACACAAGAAGATAAGCGTCGCTATCGGGCGGCGCTTCGGCGCCGGCGCCAACGTTTGAGCGAGGCCAGGGCAGTAGGAACAAAAGATGTTTGAAAAGGGATTCGAACCGTCGGTGTGCCGCGATCGTCTATTATAATGGTGTTGGATGCGGGGCTACTCCACGACGGCGCCGCCTTTTAGTTGTTGTTGGTCATGAGTCGAGCACACGACTTTCCTGAAAATCACCCGGTTAAAACGTTTTTTCGAAGGTTAGCCGGCCGGGCGTTAACGCAGTCGTCCTTGTCTGACAAAGATTTGCTGCTTTATTTGACTGATTTGCTCATCGATTTTATATACATTGAGAACTTCTACAGGCTGAAAGATGGACGCAACAAGCGCTTGGAATATCTGGTCGACATGGTTCAGGCGGCGGTTGTAGTACCTCAGCGCAAGAAGAAAGCCTACTACAAGCAGATAGGGGACTACACTTTGTTCATCCTGGGGATGTTTCCGGAGAGCCTCGCCTGCGGAAGACGAATGCTTCCTCACTCTTTTTATGCGGACACCGGGCGCCGAAGTTATATCGTGGCAAGCGAACTCGAGGCGGATGTTGAAATCACTGTCGTGTTGAGGAAGGTGGCGGAAAAGTATGAGCGGTGTGTGCTTTCCCTCAACTGGGTTCGCGAATACACGAGCGACCCGTTTTTTCAATACATGCTTCGTCAATTCGGGGTGACGTAAGTAGGAGTCAGGAGCCAGCAGTCAGGAGCCAGGAGCCAGGAGCCAGGAGTCAGGAGTCAGGAGCCAGGAGTCAGGAGACAGAAATCCAGAAGCCTCACACATACAGCTTATCGGTCAAAAGCTCAGAGCTGACACATGATGCTTAGCAATATGTAGTGATTGGGTATTGCTTGTGAGTTGTCAGCTGACCCGATTCTGCCTGGCTCCTGACTCCTGACTCCTGGCTCCTGATTATACTGGAAACATAGTTGGGGCACAGCCAATGAGCCCAGAAAAACAATACCAGAATGTGATCAATCAGATTCGTTCGAGACTCTTGGCATGGGAAACAAAGAGCTAAGCCAAAAAATCAAAGACAAAGCGCGAACCTTGGGGTTTGATGCGGTGGGAATAGCCCCGGTGTCCCCGATGCCGGGAGATTACCTGCAGATCTGGCTGGATCGTCAATATCAGGGAAAGATGGCTTATATGGACCGGAACTCTGAGAAACGGGTGGATCCGACCAAGGTTTTGCCCAACGCGCGTTCTATCGTATCCCTTGCACTAAATTACTTCCATCCTTATGACCTTCCCTACGACCTGCCTGACCGTGGGGTGGTTTCTCGCTACGCTGCCGGAGAAAATTATCACGAAGTGTTGGAGACGAGACTGGAGTGTCTTCTTGACTATGTACGGCAGCTTGAGCCCGAGGCTGAGGGAAAGATTTACGTCGACACGGGTCCCGTGATGGATAAATATTGGGCTGCTCATTCCGGCATCGGCTGGCTGGGAAAACACACTAACGTCCTTTCAAGAGATTCGGGTTCCTGGTTTTTCCTGGGAGAGATTCTACTGAATCTGGAACTCGACTATGACGTTCCGGGCACAGATTTCTGTGGTTCCTGCACCCGTTGTATTGACGCCTGCCCTACAAATGCCATTGTTGAACCTTACGTTCTCGACAGCCGGCGCTGTATCTCCTATTTGACGATCGAGCTGCGCGAGGATATTCCTGAAGAATTTAGGGAGCCTGTGGGGAATTTGATTTTTGGCTGTGATGTTTGCCAGGATGTCTGTCCCTGGAATCAAAAGGCGCCTGTCTCTTCGGTAGAAGAGTTCAAACCCAGAGAAAAGAATCGAGCTCCCGAGTTGCGAGAGTTGGCTGGTCTGTCGCCTGAGGATTTTCGTCAGCGCTATCGCCACAGCGCGATTAAGCGAACCAAATGGCGCGGTTTTATGCGAAATGTGGCGGTGGCAATGGGAAATAGCGGGGATCCAGAAATGATTCCTGAATTGAAGAATCTTCTCAACAGCGGCGATCCAATGATTCGACGTCATGCTGCCTGGGCGTTGAAGCAAATGGAAAGGGCAAAAGAAAAGAGCAGCAAAAGAGCAAAGGAGCAATAGAACAATAGAGCTGACAGCTGTCAGCTCTATTGCTCTATTGTTCTTCTTCAGTGAATGCGCTGTTTTCCTTGCTGCTCTTGCTCCGCCTGTGCTGCGAGTTTTGCTTCGATTTCCTCGAGAATCTCCTTGTTCTCTTTGAGGGTCCGCTCACTGATGAGCTCACCAGTGAATCCAACGTGAAAAGTCCAGGCCTGCTCAATCTGCCCTGTTTCGGGGTGCTTGTACCAACTTTCTTCCCATAGTTTCTTGTTGTTTGAAGTCCATGTCACGAGCTGGCCGGGCTTGTAGTTTTTCAGGGTAGGTGCAATATCCAGTTCCTTGTACGGCTCGTCAGGATCGAGAGCTTCAAGAATGACAATCTTTGCCTCCGCAACCTCGTTCTTACATTCTGTATCCGAATAAAAGGGGATATTGGTGTAAAGAACACGGTAAGGAACGGTCGGCATCTGATCCGTCACACTGGGGTTTGGATCGGGTTCAGTGATGTGACGATCCTTGAATTTACCTTTAATCAATTCCGCTAACTTGCCCATTTTAGATACTCCTTCTTGGGGTTACCCCGTATTCTAGCACGGCTGTTCAGCGCGCCGGCGGGGGTCAGACCCACCCCCTGTGAATCCCTTTTTCTCGTTTTTGTTGGCTCGACGACGCCTTGACCGCTGTGTTCAGAACATGCTAGAAAAGACCTCTTTACAAGGACGAGCGAAGACAAGACCCGCGCTTGCAGGTTAAAACCCACCCAATGCTGGATGAGTACAAACCATGTTTCACCAGCGCCAGAAGGTCAAGCGCCTCTTCGTGAAACTTGAGACGAGTAAGGGTGGTTAAAAATGATTTCTTCAGCACTTCTGAAGTATGCGCGAGCATTGGTTGATGTGGCAATAGAATTCCAACAGGAAGACCAGGTGGAAGGGGAGCTGTTGGCTTTTTCTGAATTGTTGAACTCACATCAAGAATTGATGCAGACCCTGACCAATCCGGCGATCCCTTTATCTGCAAAGAGAAAAATCGTACAGGAATTGGCAAAAAGTGTTCCCGTGACGCAGATTGTCGTGAATTTTATTTTAGTCCTGATGCAACACGCACGCACTCACCAGTTTCAACAGGCAGCGGAGGCCTATCAGAGTGTTCTGGATGAGCGTCGTGGTATCCTACGAGGGGATGTCTTTTCCTGTCTAGAGGTGAAAAAAGGGGTTCAGGAGAGACTTCAAAAGGCGGCCTCGAATTTGACCGGAAAGGATGTCAAGATTAATTACCATTTGGATGACTCCCTAATCGGGGGGCTGAAGTTGCAAATCGCTTCAACCATTTACGATGGTTCGATTCATGCTCAGCTGGAGGAGATCCGCCGTCGTCTCACCAGTCAATAGATCTAGGAGCAAGATCATGGCAATCAAGGCAAACGAGATCAGCAAGATCATCAAAGCGCAGATCAAGGATTTCGACACCGGAGTTGTCGTCAGTGAAGTAGGTAGCGTCATCTCAGCAGGCGACGGAATTGCTCGAATCCACGGGTTGGAAAAGGTAATGGCCCTTGAACTGCTGGAATTTCCACACGATGTTTACGGTCTTGCCTTTAACCTCGAGGAAGACAATGTGGGTGCAGTGCTCTTTGGTGAGTTTCATCAGATCAAAGAGGGAGATCTGGTGAAGCGAACAAAGCAAATTATGCGAGTGCCGGTGGGGGAGGCATTGCTGGGTCGTGTGGTGGATGCGTTGGGACGACCGCTTGATGGCAAGGGTCCAATCAAGACAGAACGGTACAATTCCGTCGAAAGGCTTGCCCCTGGCGTGACTGATCGCCAGCCGGTTCGCCAGCCGGTTCAGACGGGTCTCAAAGCAATCGACTCCATAATCCCCATTGGGAGAGGACAGCGCGAACTCATTATCGGCGATCGTCAGACGGGAAAGAGTGCCATCATCATAGACACCATTATCAATCAGAAAGACACAGATCTGTTTTGTATCTATGTGGCGATCGGCCAGAAGCGGTCCACCATTGCACGAGTAGTCAAGACGCTCATTGACTACGATGTGATGGAAAAGACAATTGTGGTCTCGGCGGCTTCTTCTGATCCAGCCACGATGCAGTATTTGGCGCCTTATGCTGCTTGCTCCATGGGAGAGTACTTCCGCGACACGAAGCGTGATGTGTTGGTTGTTTATGACGACTTATCCAAGCATGCCGCCGCCTATCGAGAAGTCTCCCTGCTTCTTAGACGCCCGCCCGGCCGGGAAGCCTATCCGGGCGACGTTTTCTATCTGCACAGCCGACTCCTGGAGCGAGCAGCCAAACTAAACGACGAATTGGGAGGTGGCAGCTTGACGGCCTTGCCGGTGATCGAGACCCAAGCGGGGGACATTTCGGCCTATATTCCTACGAACGTTATTTCAATCACCGATGGCCAGATCTTCCTGGAGACTGATCTTTTTTACTCAGGCATCCGACCTGCCATTCACGTGGGCAACTCGGTAAGCCGAGTGGGAGGCGATGCTCAAATCGAAGCCATGAAGCAGGTGGCGGCGACCCTGCGACTTGAATTGGCTCAATACCGCGAGCTGGCCGCTTTCGCGCAATTTGGTTCCGATCTCGATAAAGCCACCCAGCACCAGCTGGCGCGGGGCGAAAGGCTGACTGAAATTCTGAAACAAGTTCAGTACCAGCCTCTTGGTGTGGAAAAGCAGATTGTCATTATCCTGGCGGGAACACAGGATTTTCTAGATGATCTTGCGGTCTCGGAGCTCAAAGATTTTGAAGTTGGTCTTTACGAGTTTATGCAAACCAACAAATCCAGCGTCTTGAAGGAAATTCTGGACAAGCAGGTTCTAGATGACGAGCTGCAAAAGAAGATTCGCGACGCGATCGCAGAATTCAAAACTCGATTTAAGGAAGAAAAGGTGGCGTAGCGTATGCCCGGTGCAAACCTTCGCGACGCTCGACGACGAGTTCGATCGGTCAAGAACATCCAGCAGATCACTCGAGCCATGAAATTCGTGGCGGCATCCAAGTTGAGACGGGCTCAAGATCGGATTTTTTCTGCTCGTCCTTATGCTAGCCGGATGCTGGCCGTGCTGAATTCCGTGGCCACACGTGTGGATCCGGCACACCATCCGTTATTGGTGGAGCGTGATACTGACAAAATCATGCTGCTGGTGATCACTGCCGATCGAGGTCTTTGCGGTGCCTTTAATGCAAACATTGTAAGGGCGGCTGCCAAGCATATTGAGGACGAAAGCACCAATAAAACGATCAGTCTTACACTGGTGGGGCGAAAAGGAGCAGAGTGGTTTCGACGACGCCCCTGGCCGATTAGACACGAATACGTGAACATCATGAGCAAGGTGGATTTTAAGTACGCTCAAGAAATTGCCCGCAGCATCATCGATTACTACGCGGCCAGCGAGTTGGATGCGGTTCACCTGGCCTACAATGAGTTTAAGTCGGTGATTCAGCAAAGAGTGGTTGTTGAGCCACTGCTGCCGATTCGGCGCCTTGAGACCGAACAACAACCGCCTGTTCTTCTGGACTACATTTACGAACAACCTCCACCCATTATTTTCGATCATTTACTTCCGCGGCATGTGGAAACCCAGGTATTCCGAGCGATGTTAGAATCCGAGGCTGCCGAGCATGGGGCGCGGATGACGGCTATGGATTCGGCCACTCGGAATGCAAAGGAAATGATTGAAAAGTTGACGCTGCATATGAATCGTATTCGTCAGGCCTCGATTACCACCGAAATCATTGAAATCGTCAGTGGTGCCGATGCGCTGAAAGTGGCGCGAGGGTGACCATGGGAAGAGACAGGGAGACAGGGAGACAGGGAGACAAGGGGACAGGGAGAAAGGAGACGGAGAAAGGAGTTCTTCTTGTCTAATGGACAAAAGAAGTGAGGAAATCAAAAGATGGCGGACGTAGTGGGAAAAGTGCTTCAAGTTATGGGACCGGTCATTGATGTTCGGTTCGCTGGTGGAGATGTCCCGGCCATTTACAATGCGATCAAGGTTACCTCCGATGGATTTGACACTCCTTTCCCGATCTCCATCACGCTGGAGGTCGCCCAACACCTGGGAGAGGGTGTTGTTAAGTGCATTTCGATGCAGCCCACGGATGGGGTCGTGCGGGGCATGAAAGCCGTCGACACCGGTGCCCCAATCGCAGTTCCGGTAGGGCCTGAAACACTGGGACGAGTGCTCAATGTGCTGGGAGAGCCGATCGACGGGCTAGGACCGGTCAACGCTCAGAAGCGCTATCCGATTCACCGGCCTGCTCCGAGTTTGGAAGAGCAGAGTACGGAAACAGAAATGTTGGAGACCGGGATCAAAGTGATTGACCTGGTTCAGCCACTGGCCCGGGGGGGCAAGATCGGTCTCTTTGGTGGGGCAGGAGTGGGAAAGACCGTCATCATTATGGAGCTTATCAACCGGATTGCCACACAACACGGAGGCTTTTCTGTCTTCGCTGGTGTAGGTGAGCGTACCCGGGAGGGAAATGACCTCTGGCTGGGGATGAAGAAATCGGGTGTTATCGACAAGGCTGCTCTCATCTATGGCCAGATGACCGAGCCGCCCGGGGCGCGGCTGCGCGTCGGCTTGGCTGGACTGGCGGTGGCCGAGTATTTCCGGGATGAAGAGGGTCAAGACGTCTTGCTTTTCATCGACAACATTTTCCGCTTTACCCAAGCGGGATCGGAAGTGTCGGCGTTGCTAGGACGCATGCCATCAGCGGTCGGTTACCAACCGAATTTGGCCACCGAGTTGGGAGAGCTTCAGGAAAGAATCACTACAACCAAGAAGGGATCCATCACCTCCATTCAGGCCATTTACGTTCCGGCCGACGACTACACGGATCCCGCTCCCGCCACGACTTTTGCTCACCTGGATGCCACCACAAACCTGGAGCGCTCCATTGCTGAGCAAGGTATCTATCCGGCGGTCGATCCTCTGGCCTCCACCAGTCGTATTCTGGATCCACGTGTCATTGGCGAGGAACACTACACGGCTGCTCGAACAGTACAGGGAATTCTGCAGCGTTATAAGGATCTCCAAGATATCATTGCCATCTTGGGCATTGACGAACTCTCCGAGGAGGACAAGATAACGGTTGCCCGAGCCCGCAAGATTCAAAAATTCCTCTCTCAGCCCTTCTTTGTGGCCCAGCAATTCACTGGAAGGCCTGGAAAGTATGTATCCATTGATGAGACGATCCGCGGTTTTAAAGAGATCTGTGAGGGTAGGCACGACGATATCCCTGAACAGGCTTTCTACATGGTCGGAGCCATTGACGAGGTACTCGAAAAAGCGGAAAAAATGGCACAAGAAACCGCATAAAAGAGAGAAAATGAGTTTGCCGGAGAGAATTGAGCTTGAGATTGTGACGCCGGATCGACTGTTCTTTAGTGGGGAAGTCGATGAAGTCACCCTGCCAGGCGCTCAGGGCTATTTTGGCATCCTGCCGGGACATGCCGCTTTGCTGTCCGAACTCGATATTGGAGTGATTTCATACCGCCGGGGGACGGACGAATTTCACCTTTTCTGCAGCTGGGGCTTTGTCGAAGTTCTTCCCGATCGAGTCTCTGTGCTGGCTGAGGCGGCTGAATCTCCTGATCAGATCGATGTAGAGCAGGCCAAGGCTGACAAAGAGCGGGCTGAACAAGTGCTTCGCTCCAGAGAGGCGGAGACGGACTATACCAAGGCCACGGTCACTCTGCGTGAAGCAGTCGCCCGGCTGGATGTAGCGGAGAGAACCGCTAAAGTCTGATCTGAGGACCTGTTCTCAGTCCCGGGGCAACAATGGTTTTCTTCTTCATGAGACGCAACGGCCTGACCCCACCCATTCGCTTCTTGTTATAATATCGACTCTTCGCGAAGTGCTGGGGGATGGTGTAAGGGCAACACACGTGGCTCTGGACCACGGAATCGGGGTTCGAATCCCTGTCCCCCAGCCAGTTCGTGCCTTCGTGCTGTCGTGCTTCGGGGCCTGGTGGTGCGATGGATTCTTGCTTGAAAGGAAGCGCGCGAACTCAGGAGTAAAGGCAGCATGGCCCCATAAAGCCGAAAGGCGTGAACTTGCGACAGCACGAATTCACAAAAACACGAATTGACGAAAGCACGAAAACACGACACCGCGACCGGAGGATGACGTGAGAATAGGCGTCACTGGGGCAACCGGCCTGATCGGCAGTGCCCTTTGTCAAAGCCTGATCCGAGATAATCACGAAGTGCTGGTGCTGGCTCGAAACCCTGAGAAGGCACGCCAAAATCTCTCCACAGCAGAACTGATCACCTGGGAAGCCACCTCCGGTCCTCCTCCGGAGCAGTCTATGGACGGGCTCGACGCAGTGGTGCATCTGGCCGGGGAGGCAATAGCAGAAGGTCGGTGGACTGCGGAGCGAAAAAGGGCCATACATGAGAGTCGGGTTACGGGGACAAGGAATCTGGTCCACGCTATTTTGCGCAGCAACAATCCTCCGAAGGTTCTCCTCAGCGGCTCAGCCATCGGCTACTATGGTCCTCGAGGGGACCAGTTGCTCGAGGAGACGAGCAGCCCAGGGAAAGATTTTCTGGCCGAGATCTGCCAGCAGTGGGAGAGTGAAGCCATGCGAGCCAGGGAATCGGGGGTTCGGGTGGTGCTGCTGCGAACCGGGCTAGTCCTATCCACACAGGGAGGAGCCCTTCCTCGGATTCTTCCGCCCTTTCAGATGTTTGTCGGTGGCCCGTTGGGCAGTGGAAAGCAGTGGATGTCGTGGATTCATATCCAGGACGAGATCGAGGCAATCCGCTATGCTGTCACAAAGGATGAAATTGAAGGCCCCATCAATTTGGTTGCGCCGAATCCCGTCACGAACCGAGAATTCTCGCGAGAACTGGGGCGAGTACTGGGTCGCCCTGCTTTTTTCCGTGTTCCCGGTTTCGCCCTTCGACTTTTGTTCGGGGAGATGGCGGAAAGCCTCCTTCTTCAGGGCCAACGTGTGCTTTCTAAGAAGTTGCAACAGGCCGGCTATAAATTTCGTTTTCCGCAGCTAAATGGAGCTTTGCTCGATCTCATCGATTGAGCTCTGTGGTACATAAAATCATGATTGAGGAGGAAAAATGAAAGGAATCTGGACAGTTCTAATGGTTACTGCCTTTACCTTAACTTTGCCGGCACACGAGCAAGAGCGAGGAACGGCTCAAGTTGCAATTGACGGGGAAAAAATTTCCATCGACTACGGGCGCCCTCTGCTGCGCGGCCGAAATATGTTGGGAAGGGCCGACTCCGGAATAGTGTGGCGCATGGGTACAGACCAAGCCACCAGTTTGGTGACTGAAGCAGATCTCGTTTTTGGAGATATCAGGGTGGCCAAAGGGCGCTACTCGCTGTTTGCCAAGAAACTTGGTCCCGACAAGTGGGAACTGCTGGTCAACTCTGAAACCAACATTTGGGGAACCAATCACAACCCTGAAAAGGACGTTGCGGCAATTCCCCTTCAAACCCGCGACCTCGAAAGCAGCGTCGAAATGTTCACCATCACCTTGGAGTCCAAGGGCCCGGATTCAGGAGAATTCTACATGGCCTGGGGGACAAAAGAACTAAGAGCAGACTTCCAGGTGAAGTGAATCTTGGGGGAATTGGTGCTGAGGTGCTGAGGTGCTGTCGTGCTGGGGTGCTCTCGGACACTCTTGTTTGAAGGGGAGTGTACGAAGTGATGATTGTGAGACCATCTGGGCGCATGGCGGCACAAACGCCCGAATTCAGCGAACAGCACGAAAGCACGAAGTCACGACAGCACGAGAGCACCACAGCACCAGAGCACGATAGCACCAGAGCACCACGGCACGAACTCACGAATTCACGAAAACACGAAAGCACCACAGCACGAACTTACGAACGCACGAAAACGGGACAATTAACGCTCGTCGGATTTTTCTGCCAGACGTGGCAGTGCGATATCCAAATGGAGGGTGCGGTTGGCCACCACTTCCATCTCTGTCTGGAAGGACTTGTATCCGGGGAATTCAATCCGAAGATGGTGTACACCTTCAAGAAGTGTGTAGCGATCCCTCTCGGTGGCAAAGTCACGGGCGCTGCCGATGAGCTTGTCATCCACATAAACAAGAGCCTTTGGAGGGTTAACTTTGATAATCAAGTCAGCAGTGTTCGCCCGTACGATCTCCGTTCTTACAGGGCTATTGAGAACAATCTGATAAACTCCATAAGATCGCCGACCGTGGAGAAAACTCACTGTTTGATAGACTGGGGAGGAATAAATAATGGGGCCTGAAAACGCATGACCATGGATGTACAGATCAGGCCGAAAGAAAAACAAAGTGCGAGACGGCAAGAAGAAATGGCCCTTTCGAATGGGCGAAGAAAAATGCCCTCCCTGCAGTGAGCTAAAGAGGCTCGATACAGCGAAAAAATACAGAAAAAGTCTTCTCATCAGCTGGCCGGATATTATTCTAGCACATGTTGACGGTTGGTTCTTGCAAAGGACTGTGCTAACTTATCAACACCTCGCCACGGGAAGGAGGACATCATGAATGCATCAAGATTTTTCATTTTTCTATTTTCGGCTGGCTTCTTTGTGATTGCTTGCACCACAGAACCTGAAGCGCCGCCGTTTGAACCTGAGATTCTCTCGCTCCCGGCTGACCCCTCTGATTATGCTCCATTGCCCACTTATGTGGCGATGGACATTCCCGAAGACAATCCGATCACTGCTGAGAAAGCCGCCTTAGGCCGGCAGTTGTTTTTTGACCAGCGGATCAGTGGGGATGCCAGCCGTTCTTGCTATTCCTGTCATGTGTGCGAACTGGGATTAGCGGACGGAAAACCCACGGCGGTTGGCGCTTTCGATAAAGTTCTGACGCGTAACTCTCCAACACTATGGAATATTGGCTACCACCCCGAATTTTACTGGGACGGACGTGCTAAGAGCCTGGAGGCCCAGGCCTTGGCTGCCTGGAAAGGCGGCAATATGGGTGCCAATCCAGACGAAATCGTGGCAAAGCTCAATTCCATCGAGGGGTATCGAGACCAGTTTCAAAAGGTTTTTAACGAGGGTGCTACACCCGAAAATGTGTCTAAGGCCTTGGCTGCTTATATGCGGACCATCGTCAGTCACGATACGCCGTGGGATGGTTGGCAGGCTGGAGATGAATCAGCGGTGAGCGATGCGGCCAAACGTGGCTATGAGGTTTTCAAAAAAGCTGAATGTAATAATTGCCACGATGGGGTTCTCTTCACTGACTTTCAATATCACAACGTGGGAATTGGAATGGACGCCGAGGAGCCGGATTTGGGGCGCTATAAGGTCACTCAAGATGAAAAAGATAAAGGTGCCTTTAAGACCCCCACTCTAAGGGATGTCGCCCAATCAGCACCTTACTTTCACGATGGCAGCACTGCCACGCTGGAAGAAGTGGTGGATATCATGGTGGGTGGTGGGAAAGAAAATCCTCAATTGGATCGTGCCAATCTCAAGAAGGTCACACTCTCACCTGCAGAAAAGGAAGACCTGCTCGAATTTCTGAGGTCACTCGATCAGCCTTGTGCGTTGACCGAGCCGCCGCTTCCGTCGGTCCGGGGGAGTGAGTAAAGCACCAGCTGGAAAGCATTGCGCTAACTCGTCGCCTGGCTTTGGTACAATTCCAAAAGTTCCCGGGAATCCCCTCGCACTTTTTCAATCAGTTCAGGTGGACTCAGCGGTTTCGCATGAGGTGTAAAACTCAGAACCAGGCGTGAAGGATATTCCAGCGTTTCACTGGAAAAGGTGAGCACAACGCCTCCATTTTCGCCTTTTCTCACGGAGGAGCCCCACCATTCTTGAATCCAGGGAGCCACTTTCGCGTCGAAATGAATTTCGATTTGCTGACGCCCCATGGATTTCAAAAAATCCTTCTTGTATTTATTCACGTTGAGACCCTTCGGTGGCGGAAATCTATCTTCCTGGAGTTTTACAGAAAGAATGCGTTCGAATTTGAAGGTCCTCAAGTCCCTTCGCATCTCGCAGTAGCCTGTCAGATACCAGTAGCCCAGATTCTTCATTAGAAAATAGGGCCGGATTACTCGATGGCTTGTTGTGTCTCGCATCAAGGAGTAGTAGTCGATGTCCGCCTTTTGGTTTTCTTCAATCGCTTGACGCAAAAGAGCAAAGTGATGAGAGAGGGGCCGGGAAGGCTTTTCAAGGATGATTCGATCCTCCAGGCGCGCTGCGGGATCGAGTGAGTTTGAAATGGCTTTCTCGATTTGAGCCTTGAGGGACCGCACAACTTCGGGATCCAACTCGGGATCAAGAAGTTGCAGGGAAATTAGTAGGGCCATTGCCTCGGGACGGGTAAAGCGCAACGGGCGGTTTAACATCTGGTCGAATTCGACATAGACCTTCTGTTCTTCCACGTAGATGTCGACATAATCGTCGGGACGAAAGGGGGGCTTTCCGATGAGTAGCATGAAATCCAGCTCTTTCATGAGCTGCTTGGGACGCATTTCCACTCGTTGGGCCAGCTTTTCCACGCTGACCCCTTGGTTTTTTGACACATAGCTCAGGATGAAGAGGATGCGGTTGATCCGCTCGGTGATGTTCATAGCAGCTTGTGAAGCACCTCGCGAATTTCATCTCGTATTTCCTTAGGGTCCACAACCTGGACATCGGTCTTTTGAGAGAGGATCCAGGAAATCAAGCCGGAACGGTTCGTCACCTTCAAGTGGAACGTGTTCGCGTTTGCTCTTTTCGCGGTCGTTAATTGGGGCAAAAGTTCTGGAAGCCGGTGTGGAGATACTCGTATCGTCACTCGAATCGGCTGGTGAAAGTCCAGCTCCCACTGCTGCTGATTCTGATATCCTTTCAGGGAAAAATCTTCAGGTATCTCATAATCCGGAGTTCCAGGACGTCGGGGATTGATCTTCAAGTCCTTGATCCGAGTTAGTACAAACGAGCGCAAATCCTTACGCAAATGATCCCAACCGATAAGCGTCCAATTCCCCCTTCGAAAGATCAGGCCATAGGGATCCACCTCACGCCGAGTTGTCTCCCCGGTCGAAAAAGCGTGATACACAATTTCGATCGTCTTTCGTCGGTCCAAGGAGTCCTGGATTTCGTTCACCCAGGTTGAGCGAGCTGAGGGTCTTCTAGCGGCGGCGTACGTGATGGTGATTTCAGGTGGGGGAGGACTGATGTGATCATTGATGCTGATAATCTTATGGAGCGCGGATTCCAGTTGGTCTCGATAAGGGAAACCCTCGTTCTCCAACACTGCGCTGACTGAGAGCATCAATAGCGAAGACTCCTGCGGCGTGAACTGGATCTCGGGCAGAAACAGCTTTTCTTTCTCTATGATATAACCTTCTTTTTTAACGCTCGTCCCGCTGTAATAGTCAATCGGGATCCCTAAGGAGATCAGTTCCGCCTTGTCACGTTCAAACTTTCTCTGATTGGATTCCTCGACTCCTTTCGCGTAGTCTTGCGGAAAGTGATTCTTAATATCCTGCCACGACACAGGTTCCTGGGCATTCAACAGGTAGGTGATCAAGTCTAGTAGACGCTCAGTGCGGTTCACTGAGTGTAGTTTAGGAGAAGCAACCTGAAGGGGTCAACCATGGGCTCTTAATCCTCCAACTCTCCGAGCTCTGGGATGGTATGGAGAAATCACAGATGACAAGTTAGACTTGACGTTCAGCAAATTTTCGTTAAATTGAAATGGCGTAGAGGTAAAAAGGAGTCACCGTACAATGACTTTTATCATATGTGAACCCTGTATCGGAACAAAAGACACGTCTTGCGTAGATGCCTGTCCGGTGGATTGCATTCATCCGCGGAGTGATGAAACTCAGTTTGAAGGCGAGCAGCAGTTGTATATCGATCCGGAAGAGTGCATTGATTGCGGAGCATGTGTCCCTGAATGTCCAGTAGAAGCGATCTTCCCGGAGGATGAAGTTCCGGAACAGTGGTTGAACTATATCGACACCA
>JALLOM010000080.1 GCA_027717865.1 Acidobacteria bacterium AH-259-O06
GTTAAGGTGGTGAGAGTGAACGAGTGGTATGAGCATTCGACACCGTCTGAACCTCAAAGCAACAAAAATCAGTCGCTTTGAGATAGCCCAGCAGCTGATCAGCAGAACCGCTCTTTAAGAATCTTCTTCGACCAGCATCTCCTGCCGTTCTGGCGTTGCTTCCAACAAGCCATTCACGAACAGGCTGAACAAGATGATGATAGAAGCCTCTACACCAACGATGGCCCAAGCCTGCAGAGAGTGAACTCCAAAACTCCAGTGCACTACGAGAAGTACCCAAGCCAGCGTGAGGCTGCAGAGGAAGGAATCTCGGCGATTTTGGTAGACAGCGACGCCTATCGACATCAAGAGCAAAAGCGTCCATACCGGGGGCCAAGTCGAGTAGAGCAGCCACAGGAGAAAAATGTTGACGCTGTAGTTGGAGCCCACCCGAACAGTCGCGATAAACCTGATATCCCGTTTCACCAGATAGATTGACAGGTAATTGATGCTTACTGAATAAGCGATGAGTATTCCGCCAACAACAACCGCTAGCTTGGGTAGGGGGACAACCACGAGGCCCGGCATCACGATTAATACTGCGAGAGGCGTTAAGTGATTATTCACATGACGCAGCTTCTCAGTAGACACAAGAGTTCTCGGCATAAAACAACCTCCTTAGGATGTCTGTACCTGCTGAATGCTTTCCAAATGCTAAGAGTTTAGGGGCTTAAAAACAATGGTAAATTGGCAAGCCCCTTGATGTATCGCTCCATGCCGGTACGGCATCGGGGAACAAACTCTTAGAGAAAAATCAAATTAGAAAAGATTTTCAAGAAAGATCTTGAAGGTGCTCAAAGGCCGCAAGCCGAAGAAGAAAACTGCGTGAATCGGAAACAAAACGGAAACACGAACGAACATGTGGCGGTGACATGACTTGACGACAAGAGAAGTCAGGTGGACGAAATAGCTGAATCAAGAGAAGTTCTGGCGGAGGAGGTAGGATTCGAACCCACGGTACCCTTTCGAGTACAGCGGTTTTCAAGACCGCCGCCTTAAACCACTCGGCCACTCCTCCACTGCAGCAACACTCCTCGTTTATCTCACATTACTAAGACGCAGGCTATTGTGAAAAGTTTTATGACGTCACTCCCCGTGCTATCCTCCCATCGTTATGATGAAGGTCCCTTGCCTTGTTTCCATGGCTTTCCTCCTCAGCTCTTGCCTGCTGGACCAAGATTCCGTCGGAGGGGCAGGTCTTCCGTACCAGCAGCAATATCCGATGGAAGGCTTCAAGCGCGGGGCCCAGCTTTCTTATGAAATGATCTACACTCTTGGAGTCACAGAAATAGGCGATGGCGGATTTTGATGTCATCGTCGTTGGTGCCAGTGTAGCTGGCTCGACAGCGGCTGCGCTGCTGGGCCAACAGGGCTTCCATGTGCTGCTGCTCGAGAGGGCCGTCTTTCCGCGTCAGACTGATCTTCGACAGTTTGAAAAATGAAGTATCCAAAAATCAATCATTTAGAGGCACACTTTGGCCGTAAGGCACTACACTGAGCCTTGCTCCAAAGGGGTAATCCGGGAGGGTGGGCGAGCGAAGACCAAGGGCGGTCCCCACAGGCGCGTCTGGCAAGAGTCGACTCGGGGAGCCTGAGCCGCAGAAAGGACTCGCAGATTCAGGGAGAAACGAGCCAGACTTTGCACCAGGCGATCCAGTTGACCGTCGGCTGCGAGCAGATCCAAACGACCCAGGTTGGCGATGACGTAGTATGTCTTGAACGGCCTAGGAATACTTTCTGATCTGCAGCGCCAGGGGGGCAACCCTTTTCCGGAATCCATTTTCATCTCCCCCAAAACCGCCGTCTTGAACTGGACTTCAATGAACTTGCCGAGGGGGCCCGTGGATGGGTCATGCCTCGTATGGTCCTCGATGCCAAGCTGGCTCAATTTGCGGCGCAGCAACCGGGAGTGCAACTGCACGAGGGTTTCAAAGTACAGTCCGCTGGTGTCGATGCTCAGCAGGCAGAAGTGACCGGCCTCTACCATGGCTCACTGCAAAAGTACACGGCAAAGGTGATCATTGGGGCCGACGGCATCCGGTCTCGATTTCACAGCTGGACGGTAGCTTTAAAAGACGCTGAGCTAGCTTGCCAGATTCTGAGGGAGAGACTTCCCAAAGACAAGCTTGCACAGGAAGATCTTGCCGAATACACGGTTCGACGTGAGAGCTACTTCCGTCCATCTTTTGATCTGGCCCAGATTCTGCTCTCAGCCGTTCAACAGCCTTTTCTCGCGCGCCAGGCCGTGAGGGCTCTTTTTCGCAATCAATCCTTACGAACAAAAATCATCACCCTGGCGGCAGACCTCACACGGGCGAGTTCCCTCACCAGAAGGGATCAATTTCGCCTGCTAACTAATGGGAATTTAACTTCTTATCGATGGCAGCTCTGTCAAATCGAAGTGGTATAAAAATTTTGCCCTCTGGTTGGGGATAAAGCTGATCGATTTGGAGCTTACGTCATTTATTTAATTAAATAGGCGGAAAATAGGATCCTATTTCGTCGTTTCTTCTGCTTTGAGTTCTCTCAGACAATATTTCGGCGTTAAGTGCTTGAAACACTTCGTCCGGCTACCTGTTTTCTGTCGGGTTCCTTTTTTCTGTAAGGAGGCGACCATGTGGCATGGCTTAATCACTCCATTCTCAATCAGGCATTCATCCAGGGTGGCAATGAGGTCGATGATGGTTCGGTCCTGTTCTGAATCTCTTTGGTAATTATGACCAAAGCCACGGTCAATAAAAACATCTACGAGATTGCCGAAGGCCAGAAAGAGCTCGAAATCAAATTTGTCAATCAGAAGTGGTAGGATATCCTGTGCCCTGATGCCCTCAAAGCCCTCACTTGAGCAGTCCCAATTTTCGTATATTTCCTCAAAGCGTTTAAGTTGATGATTGTATTTGTACTTATCGGGGAGGAACGACCAAATTTGATGCACTATCTTCAAGGCTTCCGGCCATCGCATGTGTCCGTTTCGACCGATCATATCCATTGTTAAAAAATAGCCGTTATCTTTAAGCCCCAGAATAATCTTGTCAAAGAGAATTTCTAGTTCCACGAAATGATGCAGGCTCTGGTTGGCAATAAAAATATCAAAGGAACCGGGAGCGACTTTCCAATAGTTGATATCTGTCTCAGAAAAAACAAAACACTGTTCGATTTCTTTTTGTTTCGCAAGTCGCTTTCCCCGCTCCAACATATCCGCATTGATATCAATACACGTAAAAATGAAATCAGCGCCCCTTTGTCTAACGTCTTCTGCTATCTCCACTTCCACATCACAATTACCAGCCCCCACACTACAGACAGCAACCCGCTTTTTACCTCTCTCCCATACTGAATAGATTTTGTCGGAATAAAATTCGTTGATCCCCCGAATTTCCAACGCCTGAAATTTGGGACGCCAATACTTGTTTGACACGTAGTGAAAGATATCCGGCAGATCGTGAACATTTGTGTTGTCCTTATAAGCTTCTAATTCCTGATTTATTCTGCTCTGATACTTAGGCCCAACAGCAGATTTCACTTTATTGAGGATTCTGGTTTTAATCCCGAATCGGTGGATCTCTTCCTGAAAGCGCTTCATCAATGCTATTTTCTCATGGTGTGCTAAGGAATGATGAGTGCATCCCTCAGCAGGACAATGCGGAGCTAGCCAAGCAGCTGCAGCTCTTTAAGATTATCGATCGTCTCTTGAGAAATGAAGTTCTCGTAGGTTTTCAGTTCCTTCTCGGTGGGCGTGCGTTTCCTCATCTCATCCCAGCACATGGGGGAAACAAAGATGAGATCTGCTTCCTGAATGATCTTTTCTACCAAATCTTCTCTGTGGATCGGTGCAATCCAAAACTTCTTCTCCGTTGAAGGATAATAGATATTCATGAAGATCTCCCAGGAAGCATGCATTGTGTGCTCATCCTGGATAACGATGGCGACGTTTCGATCACGAGCCGCGCTCAAGATCTCTGTGTAAATCTGATGACTGGGCTTTATTTCCACGACCGTCTTTCCATAGCGCTCTGCCACCTCATTCACCTCTTCCATGTGCCAGCTGGTAGTCAGCAGATAATCGCTATTCTTCAACAACCCGGCCGCGCCATTGCCTTGGATCTGGCTCAACGAAACCGGTGAAACATCGGCACCGAGACGAAGTTTTAGCTCACGTGAAAAAATAAAGGCCTCTTCTTCGTGGTCGATGACCGCAAGATGAAGTTTTCTGAGGTTGGCTCCGGACGAATAGCCTTCCAAAAGCCGGACGAATTTCTGAGGGGACAGTCCAAGGTTCTTGGCCTTTTGGGAGACTTCTCCCAGCAATTTGTAAATGGCCCGCCGACGCATCTGTTCGTAAGTGTTTTTTCCACTTCGCTTTTGGAGAAAAGCTCCGCTTCCCTTGACAATTTCGATGTATTTTTCGTGAGCCAGGCGAAGATAGACCTTGCGAATGGTCTTGTAATTCACATCCAGGTCTTCGGCCAGTTCTCGAATGGAAGGCAAACGATCTCCTTCTTCGATCTTGCCACAGTATATGGCCGAAACGAGTTGTCCCTTAATTTGATCGTAAAAATTCAACCCAACCTTTTTATCAAGATTAAACTTGATCATGGCAGCACCAGCAGCAATCCAATAAGGGCTCGGTTAACACAATCCCGACATTAGCGTAGCACAAAAGATTCTCTAGTGACCTGTTCCATTCCATACGTATAAGGCCTGAGCGCCTCAGGAATAATCACGCTTCCATCCGCTTGCTGAAAATTCTCGACAATGGCCACCCAGGTTCTTCCCACGGCCAATCCCGAACCGTTAAGGGTGTGGACGAATCGGGTCCGCTTGCCCGCGCTGGGTTTATAGCGGATGTTGGCCCGTCGGGCCTGAAAGTCCTCGAAATTACTGCAGGAGGAAAGCTCCCGATAGGTGTTCTGACTGGGTATCCAGGCTTCCAGGTCATAAGTTTTGGCTGAACTGAAACTCATGTCGCCCGTAGACAGAGTAACCACACGATAGGGAATTTCAAGACGGCGCAAGATTTCTTCCGCATGAGATGTAAGCTCTCCCAGCTGTTTATAGGAATCCTCAGGCTTACAAAACGTTACCAACTCGACCTTATTAAACTGATGCTGCCGAATCAATCCTCTGGTATCTTTTCCATGAGAGCCTGCTTCACTACGGAAGCAGGGCGTATTGGCCACGAAATTAATGGGCAGATCTTCCTCGGATAGAATTTCACCGGCAAAAACATTGGTTACAGGAACCTCGGCGGTTGGGACCAGGAAATAATCAGTCCCATCGACATGAAACAGATCGGCTTCGAATTTCGGAAGATTTCCGGTGCCAAAAAAGCTAGCTCGGTTTGCCATAAAAGGAGGAAGGATCTCCAAGTAACCGTGCTCACGGATGTGTATGTCCAGCATAAAACTGATAAGAGCTCGTTCCAGTAGTGCTCCCGCGCCATAATAGTTGGTAAATCGAGCACCCGCGACTTTACTGGCGCGCTCTAGATCAAGAATTCCCAGATTCACACCGAGATCAACATGGTCCCTGACCGGAAAATCAAAATGAGGTGGCGCGCCCACTTCCCTGACTACCGTATTAAAAGATTCATCCAAACCTACCGGTACGCTCTCATGGGGGAGGTTGGGAATGACCGCTAGAAACTCATTTATGTGTCCCTCAAGTGTTTTGAGCTGATCATCCAGTTCTTTGATGTGAGCCGATACCTGCTTCATTTGCTCAATTTTCTGGCTGGCATCTTCTCCCTTTTTTTTCAGCTCTGCAATCTCGTCGCTGGTTCGATTACGCAGGGCTCGGAGTTCTTCCCATTTCCAGCGAACCGAGCGCTCTTCTTGATCCAGCCTTAAGAATTCTTCCCGATCCAGCTCAAAGCTCTTTGTCTTGAGCCGCTCTTGGACAAAGGAAAGATTTTCCCGGATGAAGGTTCTGTCCAACATTTCGTTTCACAGTTTCAAGCTTCTCAAATAATCGCGGAATTCCTCTTGCAAGTCCTCGCGCCGCAAAGCAAATTCGACCGTGGCAATCAGATACTCAAGCTTGTTTCCCACATCATAGCGGGTGCCCTCAAAACGATAAGCGTACACTGGCTCCAACTCCATTAGTCCTCGGAGACCGTCCGTGAGCTGAATCTCTCCTCCGGCGCCCGGTGTTGTTTTCTTCAAGGCCTGAAAAACTCCCGGCATAAGAATGTACCGGCCGATGATGGCCAGATTGGAAGGAGCCTCTTCCCGAGGGGGCTTTTCCACCATATCTCTGATCCTAAGGAGGCGGGGGTCTTTGCTCTCCACCGGTTCCACCGCCACCAATCCAAAGCGCGAAACGCTCTCCCAGGGGACTTCTTCTACAGCCACGACGCTGGCCTGGTAACGATCATAGACTGTGAGCAACTGCTTCATGCAGGGTACTTTATGGACAACGATGTCGTCACCCAAGAAGACGCCGAAAGGTTCATCTCCAGTGAACGCCTCGGTGATTTGCACGGCGTGCCCAAGCCCCAGTGGCTTCTTTTGACGGATCGAGGAGACCGCGATCATCTCTGAGATGTTTCGGACAATTCTCAGAAGATCCTCTTTTCCCTGTTCTTTAAGCCGGTGTTCCAGCCTGTAGTCATAATCGAAGTGGTCCTCGATCTCATTTTTGCCTTGACCAGTCACAAAAATAATATCTTCAAATCCGGACTGCACCGCCTCCTCTACGACATACTGGATGGTCGGCTTGTCCACTATGGGTAGCATTTCCTTGGGTATTGCTTTCGTGGCCGGAAGAAATCGAGTCCCCATTCCAGCTGCAGGAATCACCGCCTTGCGCACACGTTCCATTGAGCTCTCCTTCGCCTTTCTGTTTGAATTAGGAGGATGATAGCACGCCAAAGAAAGACGAGAAAGCCACCAGGGATGCCACCTTCTGCCCGCGAATCACGCGAACGGGCGCGAATCAAGTAGGCCTAAATGAGTCGACGGACGGCTATTTGGACACTCAAATAAGTGGGGAGGCCCACTTGATTCGCGCCCGTTTGTGAGATTCGCAGGCAGAACAAACACCAATCATCCTAAGCCCCTAACCTTGACAACTACTCAGTCGCGATCATATATTTCCTGCAGGCAGGAGGGTGCATGCCCCTTTACGAGTACCGTTGCCAAGATTGCGGAAAAACTGTCGAAATAATTCAGAAATTTTCCGACCCACCGCTTTCGGAGTGTGAAGTGTGTGGGGGAGAATTGGAGCGACTGCTCTCGCCCGCCGCCGTCCACTTTAAGGGGTCTGGATGGTACGTTACCGATTACGCACGTAAAAACGACAAAGGTTCCTCAAAGGAGGATTCCTCGGTAAAGGTAAAAGAGGAGAAGGGAACCAGTGGTTCGGATTCTCAGAGCACTTCCGGAGCCGAGAAGAGTGAGTCCCCAAAATAAGGATTCCATAGACCCCGGTCCTGCACAACTGCCTTGAAAGTACTTGTCGTCGGTTCCGGTGGCAGAGAGCATGCCATCGCCTGGAAAATCAAACAAAGCCCCCAGCTTGACGAGCTTTATTGTGCTCCCGGCAACGCTGGGATCGCTGAGCTCGCCAACCGTGTTTCGATCCCTGCTGAGGACATCCAAAGTCTGCTTGAGTTTACTATCTCTAAGCAAATCGATCTTACCGTAGTGGGACCTGAAGCCCCTCTCGTTGCTGGTATCGCCGATCGTTTTCAGGAAAGTGGCCGGCTTGTTGCCGGACCTTCGCACGCAGCCGCGCTCTTGGAGGGCAGCAAAGCGTTTGCCAAAGACTTTATGAAACGGCACGCCATTCCCACCGCCAATTACCAAATCTTCGACCATGCTGATACAGCGGAAGCCGCCCTCAAAGGTAGCCAATTCCAGTTCCCAGTGGTTGTGAAGGCAGATGGATTAGCGGCCGGAAAAGGGGTTTTTGTTTGTCCCGACTTGGCCGAAAGCTTAAGGGCTCTCAATTTAATCATGCGGGAACGGAAGTTCGGAGCAGCGGGTGAGCGACTTGTCATCGAAGAATTCCTGGAAGGCGAAGAAGCTTCTTTTATGGTTTTTTCAGACGGCGTCAATGTCCTGCCAATGGTCCCTTCTCAAGACCACAAGGCCATTTATGAGGGAGACCGGGGACCAAACACTGGCGGCATGGGAGCTTACTCTGTTGATGCGATCCTCTCAGGAGAGCTCCGTCAACGAATCCTGGATGAAATCATTTATCCAACAATACGAGGCATGGCTGAAGAGGGAAACCCCTACCGTGGAGTCCTATACGCCGGACTGATGATCACTCCAGCAGGACCGAAGGTCCTTGAATTCAATGTTCGGTTCGGAGATCCCGAGGCTCAAGTCGTTCTGCCCCGCATGGAAACTGACCTTCTCACGATTCTCCACGCAGCGGCCGCTGATAACTTGCAACACACAGCCTTGAGCTGGAAGAGCAATGCCGTGGTTTGTGTGGTGATTGCCTCAGGTGGATATCCCGGCTCGTATGAAAAGGGGAAGGAAATTTCTGGGTTGGACATGGCCAGCGAGGAGGAAAACACCATCGTCTTCCACTCTGGAACTGCTCTGAAAGATGACAAGGTGGTCACTCATGGAGGCCGAGTCCTTGGAGTCACGTCGCTGGCCCCTACGCTGGAAACGGCAATTATCCGCGCCTATGAAGGGGTCAACAAAATCCATTTTGAGAGGATGTACTATCGTCGAGACATAGCCTCGAAGGGACTCAAAAAGTTAGAAAGGAACTGACATGACTTCCCCAAAGATTGGAATCCTTATGGGTAGTAAATCGGATGCTGAAGTGATGCGTGAAGCAGCCAAGGTCCTGGAAGAGTTCGAAATTCCTTATGAGATGAGGGTTCTCTCCGCACACCGCTCTCCCCGAGAGGCATCCGATTACGCTCAATCGGCAGAAAGTCGCGGCATTCAGGCACTGATTGCAGGCGCAGGATTCGCAGCTCACCTGGCGGGAACCCTTGCGGCTCAGTGCACCCTTCCCGTCATTGGCGTGCCTCTGGATTCCTCTGCTCTTAAAGGATTGGACTCCCTGCTGGCTACCGTACAAATGCCGAAGGGAATTCCAGTTGCCTGTATGACGATCGGTAAAGCTGGCGCCACCAACGCGGCTCTTTTCGCCGTCCAGATCCTCAGTCGCAGTGAGTCTGCCCTTGCCCAAAGACTGAAAGAATATCGAGAGAAGATGCGTCAGGAGATCATATCAATCAAGCTATAAAGACTATTCTCGTCCAGGGAAGGACAGTACTGAAGAGCGCATCTTAGAAATACAGTAATTTTCTGGCAGGAGGTGGCTGAAAAAAGATCAGTCTTGCCCGTGGTAAGTCCTGAAGCTTGCTATCGCCAGACCCACAAGCGTCAGTAAACTTATAGTCAATCCCAAGTAGAAAGCCCTCGGATTGTACTGAAACTCAATTTCTCTTTCCGAGCCATCCAGTTGCACCGCCATAAGAATCCCCTCTGTCGACAATTCTCTCGGTTCTCCATCCACAAGAACTTTCCAACCAGGATAATGAGGTTGGGAGAAAATCAGTCGACCTCCCATGTTTTCTCTCAAAACCAGGCGAACTGTATTTTGTGACCATTCTACTCGTGAAACTTTTGCAGCCACTCGTCTTTCAGATTCCGGATCGTAAAAATGAAAAATAGTCACTGCATTCGGTCTTTCGTACAGGTAAAGTCCGCCCTCATGCTTGAGCAACGGTAACTCTTGTATGGGGTCGCTGGAAACCAGATATTTTGCTGCAAGCTGGTCGAACTTCTGGGAGTGAGGATTAGCCAGATGGTCGTGAATGAAGTCAAAGTAAGGCGCATACATGGTTGCTCGATGGCCCGAAGTCGTATGGAAGGAATAAACATTGCCAATATTAGGTGGCAGGCAGTGTCTAAAATTCAGGACTCGAAATAGTTGATGCTGCCGGCTGAACTCTTTTTGGAGAAACTCAACTATCCCGTTGGACTGATAATACCGAGCTGGTGTTAATGGATCTTCGACATGTTGGATCCTTAGAAAAGCACTGGAGTGGTTCCACACCCACCAGGTGAAGCCGACGAAAATGATCAAGCCGGCATACGGTCTTATCCGACCGAAATTGATCCCTATCTTCGGAGTACCAAAAGAGATCTCTCCCCAGGATTCCAACAGCCGATCTGTCCAACGTAGAAGGGCATCCACACTTAAGCCCAGGAGAGCGGCCGCTGCGAACAGAATCAAGAATACGTAACGTTCCGTTTCCCGGACCGTGTTGATAAAGGGGATATACCAGTTGAACTTTCCCAACCACGTTTCATCTCCGAGGGATGCGAGATAGGCAAAAAGACCAAGGACAAGCGTGAATATGGCCAAACGCTTCTTTCTGGAATCTGTTGTCCAGAGTATCATCGCTAATCCGATAATGACCACTGCCGGGATCCAGCTGTTCAAATTGAATAAATAGTATTCCAGTTGTGGGTTGAGTGTGTTTTCGAATCCGTATAATTCGTATGGGACCCGTTCGAAAACTCTGATTCGTTCAGGAGTCCACCGATAGGCCTTCACAAAGTATTCCAAACTAAGAAGCAACTGTGGAGCGCAGAGAAGAACAGATACGATTCCGACCGAACCCAGGTTTATCAGTTTGGAAGGCAGCGATAACCTCCGAAAATACACAATGAACAAAAAGAAGACGAGGGCCAGTACCGAGTGGACGTAGGGCTGGTGGTGGCCGGCTAATAAAGTGAGTGCCAGGACAATTCCTGAATAATATATCCATTGATTCAAAAAGGGTCTTTGTCGCGACATTAAACTTTTTCCAAAAAAAAGGAGGAGCAAGGGCAAATAGATCATTCCAAAAAGTCGGTTTGGCTGGGCCCAATCCAGGTAAGACGCAAACGCGTAAGCGGCAAGCAAGGCAGCAGAAAAGCTCAGGTGATAATGCTTCGCCAGTAAAAACATGAAATAAAAGGCAAGAACATAGTGAAGAAGCACGTAAACATCCAGGGAAAATTCAGTCGTCGTATCCGTGATCCAGGCAAATAGCATGCTCAATGGGTAAAGCACGCCGGTTTGCAACTCACCAATAAAAGTGGTTCCGGAAAACGTAGAGAAATCCCACAAGGGTGGGTCGAAATCTCTCCAGGCTCGCGTGACTTTTATTAGCCACGGGTAGGATTGCACTGAAGCATCAAATCCTCTCAGTAAAGTGGACTCCCCTGCCAGGGCTTCCCAAAAACGCAGCGAATAGACCCCCACGGGAACGACCAGCAAAAGCAGGTGGAGCAGAGGACCCTGAAATTTCAAAACTCTCCAGTCCCTGATCATCAATGCTCCTTTGAGAGAGACAGTCTTATTCTATTCAGGATTTGCTGGATCATGTCCAAATTCGTGTTCTACCCTTTTTCGGCAGCACCTTTTGCGCGGCTTTCAAGAGTTTTTGAATTATTGGGGTCCAGGCTGGTTTTCATGTTAATGTTAAACTTGGGATATGTCTGAGAGGCCCTTGCTGCAATGGCGAAACTTTCCGTGAT
>JALLOM010000081.1 GCA_027717865.1 Acidobacteria bacterium AH-259-O06
CACTTCACCGCATACTGAGCCTGGGCAATTCCCTTCTTTTCGTCCACGGTAGATAAAATGGCCCATCCGATAATGAAAAAGATCAGTACGGAGACCACTCCCCAGCGGGCTGTGCCCGTCAGATCGGTCACCATGGCAAAAAATGCCGGTCCGAAGATCGAAGCAAATTTCCCACTGGTTGCGAAAAACCCGAAGAACTCGGCGCTGTTTTCCGGCGGAGTGAACTGAGCCAGGAGGGCGCGTGAGGAAGCCTGAATGCCACCCAAGACGGAACCGATAATAACTGCAAGAAGCCAGAATTGCCAAATTTCGTTGATCACGACAACATAGAGTACGGCTACCGACCAAATAAACAGGGTAATGTGAATGGCACTTTTCGTGCTCATTCGATCGCCCAGGTACCCGAAGAGCAATGCTCCCACGAAAGCCACGCTGTTGGTCAAAATGAAACAAGGAATCAGCTCTTGCTGGGACATGCCAAGGACATCGGCTCCAAACACAGCCGCCATCACAATCACCGTCTGAACCCCATCGTTATAAATCAGGAAAGCCACAAGGAATTTAACCAACTCACGGAACTGATTGATTTTGCGGAAAGTGAGGGTTAGGCGCTGAAAGCCGACCCTTAAATATCCGGCTCCGGGAGGAAGTTCCTGTGCACGTGCACGCTCGCGCAGCCAAAAAAAGGTGGGAATCGAAAAGAGCCCCCACCAAGCAGCCACCACCACCAGTGAGGCACGAACCGGAATGTAATCTGTTGCGGGAAGCCCAAACCAATTGGGCCTCTCGATCATCGCCAGATTGAGAACAAGGCACGAAACTCCGCCCACGTAGCCCAGAGCCCAACCAAAGCCGCTGATTCTCCCCATGTGTTGGCGTGATGCGATCTCCGGAAGAAAGCCGTTGTAAAAAGCCATGCTTGATTCCAAGCCCATGTTGGAAAGGATGTAGAAGATCACTGCTAACCAAATTTCCCCGGGTCTGGCCAGGAAGAGAAAAGCAGTGGCCAGCACACCTCCGTAACAGAAATAGAAGAGGAACCGCTTCTTCGAGGCGCGATAATCAGCAACGGCGCCTAGAACCGGTGCGATGACGGCCACCAGGAGCATTGAAAGAGATACCGAGTAGCCCCAAACGGCTGGGCCGGTCATTCGACTACCGAAGAGGGTAAGTCCCTGGTCTCCCACCACGTGCTGAACGAAATAAACGCTGAAGATGACGCCGGCCAGTGCGGTCGAGTAAGCGGAGTTGGCGAAGTCGTAAAGGGCCCAACCCCAGATCTCCCGGCTGAATTTTAAAGACACGGCCCCTCCCCCTACCTGGGCGGCTTGGAAGGCCGCATTTCAATGCGGCTGGTCAGACATCGAGAATGATGTCTAAGAGTTTCAATGACGACCTCGGCTACGTCAGCGGCGGACAGCTTCCAGGAAGCCTTACCCGAGATGGCGCTAAAATCGGTGTCGACACTTCCTGGCATGATGTAGGCGATACGAATGTCCTCGTATCTGATCTCCTGCATCAAGGCCTCGCTGAAACCGACCAGGCCGAATTTTGAGGCATTGTAGGCAGCGCCTTTTGCAAAGGCATTTTTACCAGCCAAACTGCAGATGTTGATGATGAAGCCTCCCCCATTTTTCCTCATTTCCGGAATGGCATAGTGGCAGCCGTAAAAAACCCCGTCCAGATTGGTCGCCAGCGTATCGCGCCACTCTTGAAGCGACATCTCTTCCACGGTCCTGAAGACGCCAATTCCTGCATTATTGACCAGGATATCGATGCTCCCAAGTTTGTCCACGCAGTAGCTGATCAGCTCGCGAACCTGGGTAGCCTCTCTGACGTCGCATTGCTTCCCCACAACTTTACCATTGGCCGACTCGGTGAGATCGTCAACTGTCTTGCGGATATCGTTCTCATGACGAGCGCTGACCACAACGTTGACTCCCTCCCTGACCAGGGCGTAAGCAATGGCCCGACCAATTCCTTTAGTACTCCCGGTTACAACAGCTCGTTTACCCTGCAAGTTCATATCCTCGGTTCTCTCCTTCCTTACTAGATTTCTGCTACCGGATCCTGAGAACGCTTCTTGGCAGCTTCAAATTCTTCCCTCAGATCTTCCATCATCTCAGGTAAACGCTCATACAGTTTCTTAGCTTGACGAGGGGGGTGATTTGCGATGGCGTAGGCGGTAATGAGGGGAAAGGCGACTGTGGAGTCCAGATAGCAGACGACGGCATCCGGCAACCGGTCAGGATCCACCTTCCGCCAGCTCACCGCTTCTTCAGGTGTCGCACCCGACGATCCACCGCTGTCCGGACGTGCATCGGTCACCTGCAAATAGTAGTCATGACCTTTTTCTTTGATATGCAGAACTTCTTGTATCTGGGGCCCGGTCTGTAAAAGAAAATTCTTGGGAGAACCACCTCCCAACATAAAAACTGCACTTTTGCCCGAAGATCTTTTTGCAGCCAGAACGATAGCAGTTGTCTCGTTCACATCCCGGCAAACGTCCAAACGCAATCTGTTCCCTTCGAGAGCCTTGGCGGCGACGCCCATCCCGAGGGAGCTGTCTCCCGGCGAAGAAGTGTAAACCGGTATCTTGTGGCGATAAGCAGCAGCCAGCAAGGATTTCCCTTTTTCTCCCAATAGCCGTTCTCTCTCAGCTACATACTTTCCAATATTATGGTGGAACTCTGCCGTGCTCATTTCCTTCTGAAACTCAGGCGCTGCAATCATTTCTTCGAAAAACCGATCTGTGGAGAGCAGGATGTCATAATCGAAGAAAATATCGTAAATTCGAACCACGCTTTCTTCGCGAAGGGCAAGGTCGTTGACCTCGGGATTTCCGCGATGCATGGAGAGCCCCATGGCGAAATGAAGGTCGTGATAAAGATTCGCGCCAGTCGACACAATCCAATCCACGAAACCGTGCTCGATTAAAGGAACAAGGCACGACATTCCTATTCCGGCCGGAGTCAAGGCACCGGCCAGACTGACTCCAACCGTGACATCATCGGCCAGCATTTTGTGGACAAACAAGTGGCAGGCCTCTCTCAGACGCGCCGCATTGTAAGCCTCAAAGACCGAATCCACTAAGTCAGTGATGCTTGTTTCGCGGTCAATGGGTCTCGAATTGATTTTTTTCCCGGACAGATATTTGTTCATTCTTTCTCTCCACCTTTCAGAAAAAAATGCTTCGCGGGTACGTCTCCGGAGTATAGCAAATCACTTTCCAGTCTTATATGATTGGCCTGTGGCTCAGCTATTTCCCTTTCATGGATACCGGTACAATCCAGAGAAGATCGAACAGCTGGCGGACGTCCTTACCCAACCCTATGACAAAATTTCCGCGGAAATGTGGCGAGAGTATTTAAGGCGACACCCTTACAACATCGTTCGCGTTATAAAGAATCGAAACTACCAAGAGGCTGGGCAATACTTGAAACAGTGGATTCAAACGGGTGTATTGAAGACAGACGCTTCGACATCTTTTTATCCATACGAGCAAACATTCGAGATTGGAGGTCAAACCTTGTCGCGCCTGGGATTCATTGGACTGGTTTCTTTGGAAGATGCGGCGTCTGCTGTGAAGGGACATGAGAAAATCCTCCATGAACCACTACAAGACCGATTGAATCTCATTCGATCTACAGAGTCTAGCGAAGGCCTTGTTTTTATGCTTTATTCGGACTCCTCTAGGCAGATCGAGCAACTGCTGTCTGAGTTCAAACAGAACCAGGAACCGATCATTCAAGTAGTGGACGACTATCAGGTTTCGCACCGGTTGTGGCAGTTGTGCGAGAGAGGGCATCACGCACAAATTGTGGAAGCTTTAAAGAGTACCCCTCTTTATATTGCCGATGGTCACCATCGTTTTCAAACTTCTCTGCGTTACTTTCAAGAGTGCACCGAAAAGGGTTGGAGAACAGCAGCCGTAGAGAGCTTCGACAAGCGGATCATTGCCCTTTTCAATATGCAGAGTCCTGGATTGAAGATTTTGCCAACCCATCGTGCTATCCGCAATCTCACCAATTTTCAGCTAGCCGAGTTTCTTTCCAAGCTGGAACCCTATTTCGAGGTGGAGAGCGTGGTTGGCCCACCCGAACTCGATCTGGCCATGCAGGAATCAGGCGTATGCATTGGGCTGGTGGCACAGGACAACCACTTCTATCTTCTCCGGCTCAGAGAAGAAATGGGCAATGACCCTAGCTTCATGCCGCAGATCAGCGGTCCTGCCAAGCGGGTGGATGTGAATGTGCTCCATGAAGGGATTCTCAGTCCCTTTCTTGGCATCGGCGCAAAAGAGCTGGCTAATCAAGAATATGTCGACTACTTTGGAGACAGGAACGAGCCCATCCAGCACCTCCGTAGAGGTCACTATCAGCTTGTATTTCTTTTGAACCCGACCACTTTGGAACAGGTGCGTGAAATTTCAGAAGCCGGTGAAGAGATGCCCCAGAAGTCAACCGATTTTTATCCCAAGCTACTCACCGGATTGGTGTTGATGAAGATGGAGATTGATAAAGGCTGAACAGCTGCCAGGAGCCAGGAGTCAGGAGCCAGGATACCTTCAACCCACTGCAACAGCTCAATGGCTCAATTACGGCTTTCTCACCTTCTTAGCAGGGAGCTTGTGCCCCTTCTCAACATACCATTCCATCTGGCCCATAATGCCGCGAACGATCCGAACATCGCGTGGAGTCAGATGGGCACGACCCAAGAATCGCCGGATGGAGCGCATGATGTGACCAGGATTTTGGGAACTCAGAAATCCAATATCGATCAGGACCCGCTCCATTTGCCTAAACATCCGCTCACGCGTCTCATCCGAGGCAAGTTTGAAGCTCCGCTTGGGTTGTGCGTCTGCCACATTGAAGATTTCATAAGCAAGCACCATCACAGTCTGAGCTAGGTTCAAGACGGGATAATCAGGGTTAGCAGGGACAGAGAGAAGGTACTGACATCTTGCCAGTTGAGCATCCGTGAGACCACGTCGCTCGGGACCAAAAACCAAGGCCACGCGCTGAGATTTTGCATACTTCGAGACCAGCGGAGCGATTTCTCGCGGCGTATGAACCCGCTGCTTGCGTTTCCGCTCCCGACCTGAAGTAGTCCCAATGACCACATTTTCCTCGGTAACCGCTTCGTCCAAAGATGAATAAACTCTGGCCTCAGTGACTAGATCGATGGCCTTTCCCGCCATCATTCGGCATTCTTCGGTGATGTGCTCGCGGGGGCACACCAGCTTGAGCCGCACTAAGCCCATGTTCTTCATGGCGCGGGCTGCCGCTCCAATATTGCCTCCCCTATGGGTTTCAACCAGCACTACGGAAATGTTGCTGAGAGGAATTTGGGGCTCCACAGCTGACACCCGATCTATTGTTGCAGATACGATATAGTAAAGCCATTCCAGGAAGGTGTGGTTACAATGCAGACCGAGGAAAGGAATTACTCATGAATCTGTACCGATTCTTTCTTCTTTCATCCCTTTTGCTCTGGCCTTTGACCGCCTACTTGCTCGGTTTTTCAGGCGGCCCGCTGCCCCGTCTGACAGGCGGCTTTCAGGAGCAGACGTGTCACTCCTGCCACAATAGTTTCCGCCTGAATGAAGGGCGGACTCGAGGAGGGATGTTTTATATAGCTGGAGTCCCGGCAACTTACAACGCTGGACAATCCTACCCGATCAGCGTGCTGATTGGACAACCAGGCCAATCGCGCTGGGGATTTGAACTGTCCGTGCGCGCTGCCACTTCAGCAAAACAGGCCGGGGAATTGGTACCTGTGGATGAAATGACACAGGTGAAGGAAGAGCACGGCGTTTTGTACATCGAACACACCTCGGCAGGCACCAGGAGAGGAACTCCCAACGGCCCTGTTGAATTCCACTTTAATTGGATCGCTCCTGATCCCTCAGAGGGGCCGGTTGTCTTTAACGCGGCCGGTAACGCTGCCAATTCCAGCGAAGATCCCAGCGGGGATTACATCTATACCGCTGGTGCCTACAGCGGTGTTGCGGGCCTGGCCTTTCCCAGAACAGGGATCCAGCTGACCAAGGAAAGACGCAAGCTCCGCCGCACCGAGTCGTCCACACTGATCAACCTTCCCAGCCCGCTCGACCGTCAGCAGGGTGACGTTGAAGTACACATTCAGCACCGCTTCCTGGATACCGTGAGCTCCGGTGCGGGAGAGGCCTTCGGCATTGATCAGGGGGCCAATATCAATCTTGGAATGAACTATTCTGCAACCGATCGGCTCACGCTTGGGATTTCCCGGACTCGCTTTGACAACGTGATCACTCTCGGGGGCGGTTTCGAGATCCAGAGCAAAGCTGACTCCTTTTGGAAGATGGACGTCGTCGGTGGAGTCGAAGGGCAGTCAAACTTTCAAAGGCGCTACTCACCGTTCATACAGCTTGCAACGGCTTTGGATTATAAGAACCTGCGATTCTATCTGGTCCCCACAATGATTTTTAATACTCGAAACGATGAGTTGCTCCAGTCTCTGGAATCCTTTGCCATCAATCCGGAAGACAACCATACATTTTCCCTGGGGATTGGAGCTGACTTAGCGCTCAATCCCACCTTCTCGATTGTGGGTGAATTCGTACCGCGCTTGACTGGCTTTGGAGGTTTTTTTGACGACGATCCTACCGTGGGAGGGGGGCTGACGATCCGAACCTGGGGTCACGTCTTTACCATTGTGCTTTCGACAAGCCGTGAGTTTACTCCTTCCAGATACGGTCTGAATGGGTCCCTTTCTCTACCTAATTTCAGCGACAACGTCGTGCTGGGGTTCAACATCTACCGGAGGATGCGATAAGTGTTGTGGAGGCGCACTGAGTTCGGCCAATTTCACATTTCTGGACGAATTGAACTTCGAGGGTTCTCCTGACTTAAGCAAGTTTCAGGGGGTCCTCAAGGTTACGGCTTCCAGTGGACAGATCGCCGCCACCGCGATTCGACAGAGTCCCGGAGAATTCGCCACGCTGCCCGTGGCTCAACCCCAGTGAGGGAAAAGGGTCAGCGGGAAAAGGGTCAGACCTTGAGTTTTTCGTTTTTGCGTTCAAAAACTAAAAACTCAAGGTCTGACCCTTTTCCCGCTCACAATCTCCTTCATGCGTGAGAATGCTTCCCTGAGATTCTCCATGGAAGTCGCATAGGAAATGCGGATGTAGCCTTCCATCCCAAAGGCAGAACCGGGAACTGTGGCCACTTGAGCCTCCTGGATGAGGAACTTGGCAAATTCGTCGGAAGTTCCAATGCCCATTTCGTGCATACACCGCGAAACATTTGGAAACATGTAAAATGCACCGTCCGGTGGAGCACAGGCGAAACCGGGAATCTCTTGCAGAGAGCCCAACACAAAGTCGCGCCGACGCTGATACTCCGCCTTCATTTCCTTCACCAATTCGGACGCACTTTGGAGAGCGCACAAGGCGGCCTTCTGCGAAATTGAGGTTGGATTCCCAGTTTGATGGCTCTGAAATTCAGCGATTTTATTTATTAATTCGAGATGCCCCAGACAAAAACCGATCCTCCACCCAGTCATTGAGTAGGTCTTCGATACCGAGCCCACAATTGCGAAGAAATTGTCAGAAGATTTAATAAAGGAAGCAAGAGACACGTGTGACTTGTCGCCGTAGGTAAAGTAGTCGTAAGTTTCATCAAAAAGCAAGAAAATCCCTTTGCTGCGAGCTAATTCAACCATCTCTTCAATGACTGAACCCGGCAGTACGGCCCCGGTGGGATTGTTCGGGGTATTGATAATGACTCCCCGGCTCTGAGAGGTGAGCTTCCCTTTCAAGTCTTCTATTCCAAGGATGAAACCATTCTCTTCTGCAGTGACAACCTCTCGCGGCAAAGCACCGGTCATTTTGATGACTTCGGGGAAAGTGACCCAGTAGGGAGTGGGCAACAGCACTTCATCTCCCTCCTCAAACACAGTCATACATACATTGTAGATGGCGTGCTTAGCACCGCACGTGATAATGACGTTTGCCCCCGAAAAGTCAGTCCCCCACCCTTGATTGAATCTATCCGCCACCGCCTGTCGCAATTCCTGAATACCGGCTGCGGGCGTGTACCGGGTGAAATCCTCTCGAATGGCCTCGATTCCAGCTTGTTTGATCGAATCCGGTGTGGGGAAATCCGGCTCACCAGGTCCAAGGTCGATGACATCGATACCTTGCTTTCTTAGCTGCTGAGCTTCTTGCATCACCGCCATGGTCGGTGAAGTGGAAATTCCGGCCAATCTTTTGGCAAACTTCATAAGCGTTATAGGGGCCGTGTCTTTAAAATTTAAATTTTGGGACCAAAATTTAAATTTTAAAGACACGACCCCTGTTCATCCGCCGGCGCAGCTCAAGCCTGGCTTTTTCCACATCCTCCAGAACCTCAGAGGGATCCTTGCCCATAATCATTGCTGTCTCATCAGAATTGAACCCCTCCAAGGCAAAAAGCACAAACGACTCGCGGATGGAACTCGGAAGCCGAACAATGGCTTCTTGGAGCTGCTCCTGAACTTCCTCCCGTGCCAGCAGTTCCTCGGGGGTTGTGCTGTGCTCGTCACGCAAGAGATCTTCCAGGCGGAGCACTTCATCCGGTTGATAGAAGTTGAGTACCTCGTCATCCCATCTCGAGGAAGTTTTTGCTGTCTCCTCAACATGCAGTTCTTCACAAGCTGCCTGCCAATCGTGAATTCGATTTCTTACTCTCTCGCGAGCAATTTGAAACATCCACTGTTGAAGGGGAATATTCTCCGGCCTGGCCGCTGTCTTTGAAGTGACTTCCAAAAAGACTTCATCCAGCAAGGCCTGTGCTTGAACAAGGCCCACTGGAATATTCTCTACTAGCACCTGATGATATAGCTCGCGTCGGATGTAGTTCTCTAATTGGTCCAGATTCTGATTAATGGCATTTTCCAGTTCGCGCTTGTTTTTGCTCGAGGATATGTGTGTGAGTACGCCGGCCTGTTTTTGCCAGAACCTCTCTCGATTGAGCCGGCTTTTGAATTTTTTGATCTTCCGCAGCAGCTCTTCAAATGCCCGAATCACACTGGTCGTGGGGTTGTTTTCCATCTCCTCCACGCGCATGGCATTTTGTGGCATGTTAAGCACCAGCACGGTGTGATACTGCTTTCCCCGCGGCAGCTTTTCCAAGGTCACGTGAAGGTCCAAGTCGTGAGAAGCGAAAGTAGGTAATATTTTCTGCAGTTTCCTGGACTGCCTATCAATGAGGCGTTCTAAACTCTGCGTGACTTCCCAGTGTCGGTTCTGAATCTTCAGGTTCATCCGCGCCACAGATTATATGGCTACTCAGACGGAGAGGCAACCAGCGGATAATCCCGAGAGTTTTCGTAGTCTCCTTTGAAAATCGCGCGCCCCAGATAGCGATCAAATTGTGTGAAGTCTGAATCTTCGCGATCCTCCTTGAGAACCAAAGAGAAACGGTTCATCTTCGCATCTAGATCGTCAATGTAATGAAGAATCAAGGCCTCCGGAATCTTAGGTCGTTTAGGAGAGCCCCATTCCAGTTGGCCTTGGTGGCTCAAAATCAGATGCTCTAGGAGCAACAAGAGGTTTGCTGGAAATTCGGGAATACGGGCTGCTTCACTTCGCAGCAGATTGCAGCCCAAAACCACGTGGCCAATCAATTGACCTCGGGCTGTATAAGAGGGACTGTACGGACGACTCAATTCTTCCAATTTGCCGATGTCGTGCAAAATCGCACCGGCGATAAGTAGATCTTTGTCCAGGTCAGGATATTTGTCGGCAAAAAACAAAGCGCTTTCTAAGACCGACAACCCATGCTCCAGAAAGCCACCCCAGTAATTGTGATGGATCTCTACGCCAGCCGGGTAGCTCTTGATTTGCTCTTCGTTGCCGTCCAGAACGTTGTTCAAAAGCTGCAGGATGCAGGGTCGTGTCGTGTGCTCAAGCACTAACGAGCGCAGTCTTCGCCACATCTCTTCGATGTCATGCTCCGTACAAGCAATGAGATCTCTCAGGTTGAACCCATTGCCGCAATCCTGGGAGATTGTTCTTCGGATTTGCTGCACAATCAACTCTTTACTTCCATTGTAAATTTGGACTGCACCTTGGTATTTGACGAAATCTCCTTCGTGAATCTCCTTTTGACACCCTTCGATGTTCTCCCACATCTTTCCTTCAATCCGACCGGTGCTGTCGCTGAACACCAAACGCAAGTACGGATCCCCGTTTCGCTTCAGACGGATTTCCTTGCTGCGAACTTGAGAATAAGAGATGACAAATTCACCCTCTTGCAGGTCCTTAATAAATCTCATGGCTTCACGACGGCAAGATAGCATTGGAGACTGACAGGAGACAGGAGGCAGGAGACAGGAGACAGAATTCAGAAGGCATGTTGAGCTATGAGCCCTGAGTCGATGAAGTTCCAAGTTCCAGGTTGAAGGTTCCGGCTTCCTGGTCCCGGGTTAAAGACTGGACGATTTCGTTTGGACTCCTGCCTCCTGACTCCTGTCTCCTGCCTCCTGGCTCCTGTCTCCTGTCTCCTGGCTCCTGACTCCTGTCTCCTGGCAGCCGGTCAGCTGTCTCTGTACAATACAACCGATGCAGGTGGTCTCGCTTTCGGAAGTCAACTGTGAAGAGCTGGAGGAAATTTTCCAGCAAGAGATTCGATGTTGGCGAGATGAGCTTTTCTGGGACCATCATCCGGCAGTGGCTTTAATCAAAAAGCATATGTCTTCCCGAAGTTTGTCCGGCTTCGCCGTTAAAGCGGAGACCGGTGTTTTCTCAGGCTATTCCTACTATGTCATCAATAAACCGGTGGCATACATCGGCAATATCTACGTGAGGTCTGAAGATGCCACTGTGGAGATCTACGCGAAGCTCCTGAGTGAGATCCTTCATTCCCTCAGGTCAAAGGAAAAAGTTCGGCGGATTGAAAGCCAAATCTTTGCTTTCAATTGCGATCTGGCTCCTCTCTTTCACCAGCATGGATTCACAGCGACGAAGCGTTATTTTCTTTCGCTGTCCTTAGATGATTTCACTGAGGGGGGAAAAACACTGATCCGAACCTCAGGTTACCGGGTTTTGAGGTGGGAGAGAAGGTTCTTTTTTCCGGCAGCCGAAGTGATCTATGACGCCTACCGTGGTTCCCCTGATCACGAGCTTTGTCACGACTATCAGTCACGCCAGGGGTGCATCCGCTTGTTGCGCAACCTGGTGGAGAACCCCGGTTGTGGCAGCTTTACTTCTGCCACCAGTTACATCGCTTCTGACACCGCAAGGCGGGTCTGTGCGGTATTGGTTAGTTCAAAGATTGGGCCGGCTACAGGCATGGTCGCACAAATCTCAGTAAGAAAGGATTGTCAGAGAAAAGGACTGGGATCCCTACTTTTGCGAACTTATTTCAGAAAGGCTAAAAAGTCCGGGCTCAAGCGCGTCAGCTTGTCGGTATCCGAGGAGAATCAGGGGGCCCTCCAGCTC
>JALLOM010000082.1 GCA_027717865.1 Acidobacteria bacterium AH-259-O06
AGATACTACTCTGACCATCGCTATCTTGCCAGAAGGTGGGTAAAGAGTTGGGAGCATTTGCAGTGCAGCGAAGTCACCCCTGAAATGATTCAGAGATTCGTCTTACACAGAGCTAAGGAAGTATCTCCGCATACTGCCAACGTTGAGATTCGGTATCTTCGAGCCACCTTCAACTTCGGGAAGGAGCACAAATGGATCAGAGACAATCCCACTGAGGGAATCAAGTTCTTGCCTGTTGAAAAGAGGATCAAGTACATACCACCGCTTGAGGACATTGAAAAAGTGTTAGCAGCCGCTGACCCAGACACTCAGGACTACCTGTGGACAATTAGAGATACATTGGCAAGAGTAGGCGAGATCAACCGCCTCACCTGGGCAGATGTGAACCTCCTAGAGAAGTATGTGATTCTTTACACGCGAAAGAAGAAGGGTGGACATCTGACTCCAAGGAAAGTGCCTATGACGCAGCGTCTATTTCTGATTCTCTCTCGCAGATACACACGCAGAGATCCTGATAAACCTTGGCTCTTCTGGCACCGGTACTGGAGTCGAAAAGACAGCAAGCGGGTCGAAGGTCCCTACCAGTACAGAAAGCAGCTCATGAAGCAGCTATGTGAGAAAGCTGGTGTGAAGCACTTCAATTTTCATGCTCTCAGGCACTCTGGAGCCTCAGTCATGGAGAAGCATAATGTTCCTATTGGAGACATTCAGCGACTTGTGGGGCATGAGAACAGAAAAACCACTGAAGTTTACCTTCACAGCATCGGAGAATCTGAGCGAGAAGCCATGTCTATTTACGAGCTTGCCACCGAAATTCCACACACAGACTCTCACACAGCAGAAGCTGCTGACGAGACACTTTCCCGTAAGTACTTGAATTAATTGGTGAGCCGCCAGGGACTTGAACCCCGAACCTACTGATTAAGAGTCAGTTGCTCTGCCAGTTGAGCTAGCGGCCCACACTATGACGGATGCCACGGATCCCGTCCCGTATTAACGACAGGCGGGTTTACTAATATGCACGTCGAAACCAATGTAGTTTCTAGGACCTCCTTGTGAGTTTGTCTTGGGTTCCACGATTGCCTGAACACTGTACAAGCGAGGCCCGACTGTCTTGTCTGTTCGTGGCTGTTTTTTTGCCACCGGAATATTACGCGAAAAGTTTCTTGATTGAAAGTGTGGTAGAGTATCTAATGCAATCCACGTTGGGACGAAGCCATCAATGGAAGCCATCAAAAATTACCTGATCAGGAATTTTGAGCGGACCTTCGTACTCTTTATTTTGATCAGTGTCATCGCCATCCATTACCTTATTCCTTATAAGCTGGCTTTCCTGAATTTTTATTTTATTCCCATCTTGCTTGGAGCCTTCTATCTCGGTGTTCGACAAGGGCTTCTGGGTGCCATTCTTTGCACCTTGCTGGTGATCATCTTCGCCTATGTCTTTCCTGCGCGCTTCATGATGGTCCTTACGCCACTCGACCTGTGGATGAATATTCTCGCCTGGTCCAGTTTTCTGATTCTCACGGGAGCTGTGGTGGGAAAGCTTACAACGCGTCTAAGAGAGGAGGTTAAGCAGGTTAGAGGACTCAATAAGGACCTGGAGGACAGTAAAGCCAAAATCGAGGCCTCTGACGAGGAACTCAGAGAGTACGCCGAGAACCTCGAAAAGAAGGTGACGGAAAGAACCGAAAGCCTGGAGAAGTCAAAGGTCACCCTCGAGGATCTGAAGGGAAAAGTAGAAGAGGCGCTTTACTCCACCATGGATGCCTCGGTGGTCAAGCTAATCATTGAAAAACGGCTTCGCACGGAGAAAAGAAGAATCAGCATCATGTTTTCCGATCTAAAAGACTTCACCCAATTCTCCGAAGAGAGACGGCCCGAGGTGGTTATTACCGACCTCAACAGGCTGCTTCAGGAAATGGAAGGGGTTCTTTTAGACTACCACGCCCACATTGACAAGTATCTGGGTGACGGCATCATGGTTGAATTCGGAGCGCCAACCGATTACGAACGGCATGCCTTACTCGCCGTGGTCGCCGGCCTCAAGATGCAGGAGCGAATCTCCAAAGGGAAGTTCCCCTGGCAAATGCGTGTCGGCATTGCTACGGGAGAACCCATCATTGGGCTCATCGGCTACCAACGGCAAACCTACACCGCTATTGGAGACGTGGTCAACCTGGCCGCGAGGATTCAGGAGATGACCACCCCGGGATTGGTCACCGTTGATTCTTCCACCTATGATGAGGTCAGCCGTTTTGTCGAGTCCCGAAGAAAGACCGTCTTATCCTTCGCCGAATCGGAAGATCCGGAGTTTGTAAAGAAGGTCGCCCATTACTCTAAACTGCTGGATGAGAACCCAGACGATGTCGAATTGTTGAAGAAAGCGGGTTTGCTGTTTCTCGAGGGCAATTACATTCTGCAGGCTCACGAGCATTTGGGGAGAGCGCTTGGCATTGATTCCAAGGACGATAAGATCAAACTCGCTTACGCCGAAACCACTTTGAAGATGAATCAAATGGATGCAGTCTCGATCCGGGGCAGGAAAGACAGACTCCATCTATATGAGATTCTGGGTCTGAACAACCCTCTACTGGACAGGGAAAAGATTCCTGAGAGACTCTACCAACAGTACCACGAAGAGGTGAGCAAGGCTCTGGAGTACCCGGAGGATATCGTTTTGCCCGTGGAAGTCATTGATGGCTCGATTGGCCATTCCCGAGTAGTCGGCTTTTTGTCATACGCGCTTGCCGACGCGCTCGACGCCACCGATCAGGAGAAACTAGACATCCTACAGGCGGGTTATCTGGCGGATGTCGGGAAGACGATCATCCCCCACCATCTCCTGAACCGTGCGGGAGCATTGAGCAAGAGAGAGTTTGAAGAAGTCGTCAAACACAGCCGAGAATCGGTCCGCCTCTTAAAAAAGATGGGCTATCAGAATGAATCCCTTTTCGAAATCATCGACGCCTCCCATGAGGCCTTCAATGGATCAGGTTACCCGTCCGGCCTTGAGGGCGAGAACATACCGCTCGGTGCTCGTATTGTGGCCGTGACGGACAGCTACGATGCTCTCACCTCCTGGCGCCCCTACCGGGATCGATGGGACTATCGAGCAGCCTTCTCCGAGCTGGAAAGAGATGCCCAAAAGGGGAAGTTTGACTCCAAGGTCATGGAAGTGCTGGGAGCCCTCCTCGAAATCAGACCCCAGGCCGCAGTTGAAGGCTCACAGTTGAAGGTTTGAAGGTTAGAAAGTTGAAAGTTGGAAGATTGGAGGCTAATTTGCAACCTTCAACTTTGAACCTTCAACTTTGCAACTTTCCAGCTTTAAATAATGGACATCCGTGTGCAGCTCGAGGACGTGAGTACGGTCAAGAAGCGGCTGAAGGTGGAAGTTCCAGCTGACATCGCCCTACAGGAGTTCAATCAGGTCGCCGGCGAATACAAGAAGCGCGCCCGCCTTCCCGGATTTCGTCCTGGAAAAGCGCCGGTACAACTCGTTAAGCGGCATTTTCGAAGAAGTATCCGCAGCGATGTCCTGCAGAAATTGGTCCCTCAATCCTATGACCAGGCGATCCGGGAAAAAGGGTTTCAGCCGCTGGGCAAGCCCAGTCTGGAAAACCTGACCTTCGAAGAAGGAGAGCCGCTGGTCTATGAGGCCAATTTTGAGATCCATCCCCGGATCGAGCTTCCAGAGTATAAAGGAATCGCGGTGACGGCCGATTTAAAACCTGTAACCCCAGAAGATGTTGACGAGGAATTGGAAATGCTCCGAGAAAAGCACTCCCGGCTGGTTCCAATCGAGGATCAGCCCATTCAGAAAGGAGATTACGCGGTCATCAAACTCCATGGGGAGTACGTTGATGCCGAGGATCATAGCCACCCTCACCAACCCATACAGGAGGAAAATGTGGTGGTGAAGGTGGGAGACGAACACACCCATGAGGCCTTTAACAAAGCCCTGCTGGGAATGAATGTTGCCGAGAAGAGGAATTTCGAAATCGAGTATGCCTCTGATTATCCGGAAAAGAAATTTGCCGGACATAAGGTGCTTTTTAGCGTTGAAGTCACCGACATCAAGCACAAAGAGCTGCCGGAGCTGAACGACGACTTTGCCAAGGACTTGGGAGACTACGAGACCCTGCAGGTGTTGCGAGAAAGAATCAAAGAGCAGTTAACTGCCCAGCGCGAGAGAAATCGTGAGAACGATCTGAAAAGCAGGCTCTTGGAACAATTAATAGACCGCACCAGTTTCGAGGTGCCGGATGTTCTGGTGGAAGATCAAACTGACTCCATGATTGGGGACCTGGCCTACCAAATGGCCTCCGAGGGCGTCGACCCAACTAAGGCTAATGTCAATTGGGTAAAGGTGCGAGCAGATTTTCGACCCGAAGCGGAAAAGCGGGTGCGGGCAAACATGGTTCTGAGTGAGATCGGCCGCCGTGAGAATGTTGAGGTCACAAGCGAAGAGTTGGAAAATGAACTGGAACGGATGGCCGATTCCATGGATCAACCCAAGGAAAAAGTACGACAATATTTTCAGCAGAGAAATCGGATGGAGGGATTGAAGGGGCAGCGCGTTCGGGAGAAGGCACTGAAGATGTTGCTGGAAAGCGCTAAGGTGGTTGAAAGTTGAAGGTTGGAAGGTTGAAGGTTAAAGGTTCCAAGTTCCAGGTTTCAAGTTTCAGGTTTCGGGTTTCAAGTTTCGAGGCCGGCTTTAAATCTGAAACCTGAAACCTGAGTTCGAAAGTTCGAACCGATTCAGAACTCAAAAACCGAGATAAAGGAGAAAGCCGTGGCATTAATTCCAATGGTTGTTGAGCAAACGAACCGGGGTGAGCGTGCCTACGACATTTACTCCCGGCTGCTCAAGGACAATATCATCTTTGTAGGAATACCCATTGATGACAATGTGGCCAACCTGGTTATCGCCCAGCTGTTGTTCCTGATGGCCGAGGACCCCAATCGAGATATCTCCCTTTACATCAACTCCCCCGGAGGGTCGATTACCTCAGGACTGGCTATTTACGACACCATGCAGTTTGTGAAAAACGACGTGACCACCATCTGCATGGGACAGGCAGCTTCCATGGGAGCTCTGATTTTGTCCGCTGGAACGCCTGGCAAGCGATTTGCCCTGCCCAACAGCCGCATTTTGATCCACCAGCCCTCCATGTCGGGGCTCTCCGGACAGGCTACGGACATCGACATTTATGCCAAAGAAATCCTTCGAATGCGGGAGATGACCAATCGGGTCCTTGCCAAGCACACGGGTCAAAAAGTGGAGAAAATCGAAGAAGACGTGGAGCGTGACTTTATAATGAACGCGGAGCAAGCCAAGGACTATGGTATAATTGATAAGATCATTGAAAAGCATGTCGGCCCTGAAAGCGCTGACAGCTGACAACCGGGGCTGGGCACCCAGAGCAAGAGAGCAGTAGAACACAAGGCCAGAATAAACGATAGAATAGAAGAGCAAAAGAACAATAGAAAGCAGCTGTTGCTCACAGTTGACAAAGCGCTATAGGTTGAGTATTCGTGTTAATCCGTTAAGCTCTGTGTAATCCGTGACGATGAAGAAAAACGGAGACGATATCCTTCGCTGCTCATTCTGCAACAAGAGTCAGAATGACGTAAAAAAGCTGATTGCAGGCCCGACGGTTTTTATCTGCGACGAGTGTGTAGACGTCTGCAACGAGATCATCTCCGACGATATCACGGCCGAAGCTTCCTCTATCAAAGAGGCTCTCCCCAAGCCCACCGAGATCAAAGATTTCCTCGACCAGTATGTCATCGGGCAGGAGGTGTGCAAGAAAAAGCTGGCGGTTGCCGTCTACAATCATTACAAGCGAATCAAAATCGGCCGGCGCCGGCGCCAGGAAGTGGAACTGGCCAAAAGCAATGTTCTCTTCATCGGTCCCACCGGGACCGGTAAGACCTTGCTTGGCCAGACTCTGGCCCGCATGCTTTCCGTTCCATGTGCCATTGTGGACGCAACCACCCTCACCGAAGCGGGATATGTGGGTGAGGACGTCGAAAACATTATCCTTAAGCTGCTGCAAGCCGCTGGAGGCGATCGCGACCGGTGCATGCAGGGCATCATTTACATTGACGAAATCGACAAAATTTCGAGAAAAGACGAGAACCCTTCCATCACGCGCGACGTCTCCGGAGAAGGGGTGCAGCAGGCACTCTTGAAAATCCTGGAAGGGACGATCGCCAATGTTCCCCCTCAGGGTGGTCGAAAGCATCCGCATCAGGAATTTGTCCAGATCGACACCATCAACATTCTCTTCATTTGTGGTGGCGCCTTTGTCGGCCTGGATAAAGTGATTCAAAGGCGGCTGGGACAAAGTAGTATCGGCTTTGGTTCAGAGTTGAAGTCGCCTCACTGGAGAAATGCACCTGAATCGGAGGTCCTGACTCAAGTTTTGCCTGAGGACCTTATCAAGTACGGATTGATTCCCGAATTTGTGGGGAGACTCCCCGTTATTTGCACGCTGCACGAGCTGGACAGGAAGGCTCTGGTGGAGATCCTCACCGAGCCAAACAACGCCCTCGTCAAGCAGTATCTGAAAATGTTTGAGTTTGAGGGTGTTTCACTGAAGTTCACCGACGATGCACTGGATGCTATCGCCACATTGGCGCTTGAGCGAAAAATTGGCGCTCGCGGCTTGCGGTTGATCACAGAAGATCTTATGTTAGATGTGATGTACGAGTTGCCCTCGACCAAGAAGGTCAAGGAGTTTGTGATCACACGCGAGATGGTGGAAAACAAAGAGGTCGTGTTCAAGCTGCTCGAGAAGGCCGGATAATCTTCCGACCACATACTGTGGAGCAGTGGTGCCTTAAGTTCCCAGAGAAGCAACCGTGGGAGGTTGTTGTGTGGTAAAGGTTTCATAGGGTGAAGGTGTCAGGTCTTGAAAATTGAATTTTCGGAAAAGCCAAAAATTCAATTTTCAAGACCTGACACCTTCACGCCTGAAACCTGAAACCTTTACTTGAAACGTTTCTTAGAAGAATGTATCTATTAGTAGGAGCCGGAACGGAGTTCTTCCTGAGACATGAGTGAACTTGGCCAAAGAGTAACTCAGATCTATCCCATGGTCCCTATTCGGGACGTGGTGGTTTTTCCTTACATGATGGTGCCCTTCGTCATCGGGCGCCAGTCTTCCGTCTTGGCTCTGGAGAAGGCCCTTGAAGCCGACAAGAAGATCTACCTGGCTACTCAGAAGGACGCTTCACAGGACAATCCCAAACCTGAGGACATCTATCAGGTAGGGACCGTAGCAAACATTGTACAGAGCCTTAAACTTCCTGATGGCAATATTAAAGTTCTCGTCGAAGGTCTGCGCCGGGCACGGACTGTCCGGGTCAAAGAAGTAAAGCGATACGTCGAGGCTGAAGTGAAGTTTGATCCGGTGACCAAGATCTCCAAGGCCAAGATGAGCCTCTTGACCAAGCGACTCAACGGGCTGTTTGAGGACTTTGCCAAGCTCAATCCGAACATCAACTACGAAACGATTGTTCAGGCAGCACGCAGTACCGATACCGACCGTCTGGCGGATACCATTGCAGCGAATCTGCCCATCTCTGTCGAAGATAAACAGTCCTTACTTGAAATCGCCGATTCGGCCCACAGGATGGAGAAAATCTGCGAGTTCATCGAGATCGAGATCGAAAAGATCAAGATGGACAAGTCCATCCAGGGCCACGTCCGCCGCCAGATGGAAAAGGCCCAGCGCGAGTACTACCTCAATGAGAAGATCAGGGCCATTAACAAGGAGCTGGGACGAAATGAGAAGGATGAGATCGCAGAGCTCAAGGGGAAGGTCGAAGAGGCAAAGATGCTTAAAGACGCTCATGACAAGGCGATGAACGAGATTCATCGCCTGGAGCAGATGCCGCCGATGAGCGCGGAGACAACCGTCAGCCGCACCTACATCGATTGGCTCGTCGCCATGCCATGGAGTAAGCGAAGCCGCGAGATTAAAGACATCAACCGGGCTGAGCGCATCTTGAACGAGGATCACTATGGGCTGGAGAAAGTCAAAGAGCGTATCCTGGAGTTCCTGGCGGTTCGTCAGCTCTCTTCCAAGTCACAGCAGGGGTCCATTCTCTGCTTCATGGGCCCTCCGGGTGTGGGTAAGACTTCGCTGGGACGTTCTATTGCGCGAGCTATGGGACGTAAGTTTGTGAGGATCTCTCTGGGTGGAGTCCGGGATGAGGCCGAAATTCGCGGTCACCGCAGGACTTACATCGGCGCCCTGCCGGGTCAGATCATCCAGATGATGAAAAAAGCAGGCACCAAGAACCCGGTGTTCTTGATGGACGAAGTGGACAAGATGAGCATGGATTTTCGAGGCGATCCCTCTGCGGCGCTGATGGAAGTGCTGGATCCGGAACACAACCGCAACTTCGTCGACCACTATCTGGATACTGAATTTGACCTGTCGCAGGTGTTGTTTATCTGCACCGGCAATGTTCTTCACGGCGTTCCGCGGCCGCTGCAGGATCGAATGGAGATCATCCACATCTCCGGCTACACCGAATTCGAGAAGCTGAACATCGCCCAGCAGTACCTGGTCAAAAAGCAGCTGAAGCAGCAAGGTTTGAAGCCTAAGCATATCAAGTTCACTGATGAAGGCATTCTGGAAATTATCCGCCATTTCACGCGTGAGTCCGGGGTTCGCAATCTGGAACGGGAAATTGCGAACCTGTGCCGTAAAGTGGCCCGCCAGGTTGTGGCCTCTAAGGAAAAAGAGGGTGAATGGAAGAAGGTCATCATCGACCCCAGTAAGGTGAAGGAGCTTTTAGGCGTTCAGAGATTCCGTAAGCAGCTGGCGGCAGAAGCAAGTGAAGTGGGTCTGGCCACCGGTTTGGCCTGGACTGAGGTGGGCGGGGAGGTCCTCCTGACCGAAGCCACCACCATGGAAGGTAAAGGAAACTTGACGCTCACTGGCAAGCTCGGGGATGTGATGCAGGAATCGGCAAAAGCGGCACTGTCTTTTGTCCGCTCGCGCAGTGATCAATTTGGCTTGGTCAAGGACTTCCACAAGCTAGTCGATATGCATGTGCATATCCCGGAAGGCGCTATTCCCAAAGATGGCCCCTCTGCGGGTATCACCCTGGCAACAACCATCGTTTCAGCCTTGACCGGTATCCCCGCGCGCCGTGACGTGGCCATGAGTGGTGAGATCACCCTGCGGGGTAAGGTCCTGCCCATTGGCGGCGTCAAAGAGAAGATACTCGCTGCTCACCGTGCCGGTATCAAGACGGTGATTTTGCCTAAAGATAACGAAAAAGATCTTAAAGAAATACCCGAATTGGTCCTGGAAGATGTTAAAATTGTGCTGGTGGAGACCATGGATGAGGTTTTGGATCTTGCGCTGGAGCGACCCATCAGCGAAAAGGACCGGGAAGAATTCATAAAAGAACAACAACCTCCCCAGATGGGAGGGGAAGATCGTCCGGGCGTCCACTAATCAAGTGACAACTGACACCAACTGACAGACACCAACTGACAATTCATTCAAAACAGTACACAATCCGAGATTTGAATCATGTTCAGAAATAGTAACCGATTGAACTACACAAATAATCATTCTGTTAGCTGTCAACTGTCAGCGGTTACTTGAACGTCCAATTCATCAAAAGTGCAACGCGCAAGCACGAGTACCCTAAAACGACACTTCCCAAAATTGCGTTCGCGGGAAGATCAAATGTTGGAAAATCCAGCTTAATCAATAACCTAGTCGGCAAGAAGCGTTTGGCCCGGATCAGCGCCACTCCCGGGCGCACCCAGGTCATCAACTTCTTTAATGTCGATAGTCGATGGATCTTCGTAGACTTGCCAGGTTATGGATTTGCCAAGGTGCCGGCAAGGATTCGTGCCCGTTGGGGGCCGATGATCGAAGAGTTCCTAAGAGAAGATGAAAGCCTGAAGCTCACGGTCATGATCGTCGATGCTCGTCACGAGCCTACTCAACTTGACCTGGTGATGAAAGAGTGGCTGGAACAGTACCGGGTTCCACACCAAGTCGTTGCAACCAAGGTGGATAAGTTGTCATCCAACCAGCTTCAAACATCTCTTGATCGGATTGAAAATATTTTCAATCGTGGTGTTATCCCTTATTCCGCCGCCACGGGAATGGGGAAGAAGGAATTGTGGCGAATACTTAAGAGGATTTAAGTCATGGCTGAAGTAAGTGCCCCTCCAATCAAGAAAAACGGGGAAGCTTTGAACATCCAAGAACTCAAAGAACTGAACATCCAGGCGCTCAATCGTATTGCCAAGGATTTGGGTATCCCTGGCTCTGCCGGAATGCGCAAGCAAGAGCTGATCTTCCAAATCCTGAAGGCTCAAACCGAGCGTAGTGGATTGATTTTTTCGGAAGGTGTTCTGGAAACCCTCCCTGATGGTTTCGGTTTCCTCAGGGCGCCCGAATACAACTACCTCCCCGGCCCGGATGATATCTACGTTTCCCCATCTCAAATCCGCAAATTTGACCTGCGAACCGGCGACACGGTGTCAGGGCAGGTGCGTCCTCCCAAAAATGGCGAACGTTACTTCGCTCTCATTAAGGTGGAGGCGATTAACTTTGAACATCCGGATGTCGCTCGAGATCGGACGTTTTTCGAAAACCTGACGCCGCTCTATCCCGACGAACAAATTGTTCAGGAGACCACTCAGGAAAACCTTTCCGGGCGGGTGATGGACCTTCTTACCCCGCTTGGGAAAGGTCAGCGAGGATTGATTGTCTCGCCGCCTCGGGCCGGAAAAACCATGATCCTGCAAAGCCTGGCTAACTCGGTTACTACAAACCATCCTGAAGTCGTGCTCATCGTGCTGCTCATCGACGAGCGTCCTGAAGAGGTGACTGACATGGAGCGTTCCGTGCACGGTGAGGTCATCAGCTCTACGTTTGACGAGCCCGCCTCCCGGCACGTCCAGGTGGCTGAAATGGTGCTTGAAAAAGCCAAGCGCCTGGTGGAGCACAAAAAAGACGTGGCCATTCTGCTCGACTCCATCACTCGTTTGGCTCGAGCCTACAACACCATCGTCCCTCCCTCGGGGAAAGTGTTGTCCGGTGGTGTGGACTCCAACGCCCTACAGCGGCCCAAGCGTTTCTTCGGGGCTGCCCGCAACATTGAAGAAGGCGGCAGCTTGACCATCCTTGCCACCGCCCTGATCGATACCGGAAGCCGTATGGATGATGTGATCTTCGAAGAGTTCAAGGGAACCGGTAACATGGAGCTGAATCTGGACCGGAAGCTCGTGGATAAGAGAATCTTTCCTGCCATCGACATCAATCGCTCTGGAACTCGGAAGGAAGAATTGTTGCTGAGCGCAGACCAGCTGAATCGGGTGTGGGTGCTGCGCAAGGTCCTGAACCCGCTCTCGGCGACCGAGTCAATGGAACTACTGCTCGAGAAACTGGGCAAGGTTAAGAGCAAC
>JALLOM010000083.1 GCA_027717865.1 Acidobacteria bacterium AH-259-O06
TTCAGTTGCCACCAAACGGTGTTCCCGGGCTACGTTTGGTCCATTGCTAAACAAGGGCAAGCTGCCTTCGGGGCGATCAGCCGGAGGTCGAAAGCCTTTAGCTACGAGCTTCCATCCGCTGGAGGTCGATGCGTAGTACTCTTGGTCGACGCCGGTCTCCGACACCTCAAAAACAGCCCTAACCATTCCATTATCGACTTCCACAAGAGCCTCGTCCTGTCGAACCTGAACGTCTCCCCAAACGGGCAATGACGTGAAAATCAAGAGGACCCAAAATACGGAATTCTTATTACGCGTCATATCCATCTGCCTCCAACATTTCGGTCGAGGTCAAATCGCCACACTCGGGCGGATCCAGGGAGCCAGCTCGATAGTCTTCCCCACAGATAGCTCCTGGCCTGATTCTCGAAGTCCTGGCCATTGATTGGGACGCTATAGCGCCCTTCCGGCAATCTCCCAAATCCCACGATAATCTTGCGGTGCTGAGGATACGGATCTTTCAGTGTGCCAAAGGCGGAGCCGGCAGCGGAGGGTATCAGTCGCTTACTCGTCATCAATTTCTCACTCCAGGCGCAACCTCCAGAGAAAAACTTGACAGTTCTGCTGCGCTCAGTTCATGCGGGCGCCCGTTGTTCACAACAAGGGTGTAACGCCCCTGATCCGGCAGGCCTTCTACTTTCAGTTCAATCTCAAAAGGAGACTGATACGCAAAAGGCAGCCGACTCAGTCGGTTCTCGAACTTACTTAATTGTGAACTTTACGGTTTGGTTCTCTTTGATCGTCTTTGTTCTTCTTAATTCCACAGTTCCAGCACCTTTGAGGATGAGTTTTTTGATCCTTAGATCACCGTGCAAAACAGCCAGTTCGACGTCGCTGCCGTCCCGGGTAGGATTTTGTGTGAACGTGCCCCAGGCATATCCATTGGACCAGAACCACTGTTTCCGCTCATCCGAGGCAGCGAACTCTAACGTTTTCTCGACGGCAGAGTAGCGGAATCCTGTCAGAGCCAAAAGCGCTGCCCAGGAAGCCATGGCGCGAGCATAGTGGCTGCCACATTCTGCTTCATCAAAGGGATTGCGTTTTTCTCCGTCGTAACGAGCTCGAATCGCTTTGATCGCCTTGAGCCCAATCTCGGGTAGGCCTTCGTACAGCATGTGCACACTCGCACAGTACTCAAATCCAGTCATCACTTCGGTATAGTAGGGGAAGGGTTCTCGTGGGCGATTCCCGTGGGGATAGGATGCCATGAGAATGGCGGACTCGCCATTGAGAACGAAGCTGCGCATGTTGTTAAAATGCGCTGACATGTCTTCTTTAAAGTTATACTTCATAATGCTTTTGAGGGTGGTTACGATGTGTTCACGGTCCACCAGGTATCCTAGAGCACAGATATGAGCCATATACTGTCCCACCAGCTGATCGACGAGACAGGCTTCGCCTAGCTGAAAACGCGGATTGGCAGGATCTCTAAGGCCGTGCCAGGCGTGCTTACTGACCAATCCAGGGGCAAGGGAGGATGGATCAGAAATGGGTCTGATTTCATGGAAATAGTATTCCCCGTTAAATAGGTTTTCATCAATCCATTTACTACCTTTCTCAAAGAGCGCACGGCACTTGTCGGCAAAGTCGCTCTCGCCAAGATGACGGGCCATCTCTTCAGTGGCACGGAGAGCGCCCAGGTACCAGATCCCCATTTGCGGATTGGGCCCGTAGTACTCTACATCCATCGTATTGTGCTGGGCCCCTTCCATAACCCCATCTTGGTTTGCATCCCAGCCCCCCTTCACCCAACAAAACTCGAGCGCCTTGCGAGCTTTCGGCCACAGGGCTCGGAGAAAGGCGTCGTCTCCTGAAAGTTGCCAATCACGATAGAGTTTCATTAAGCATCCCATTTGCCCGTCGGCTGCCGCGACGCCCAGAGCCGTCCCTCGCTCCAAGGGCAGATTTATCCGGAAACTCATGTGCCCAATATCATTTGTCCCGTATCGAAACTCCACCTCTCGCATTGTGCGGGCCAAGTCGCCGAATAGGAACGCAGTCGCTTGTTCATAGTTCCAAACATGTGTACAAGAGCCTGCACAACAGCCGTTCTGTTCGGAGCAACCCTCCCAGCCCAAGAGGTGGCCATCCTTGGAGCGGAAACAAGTTTGCGTGCGCAGCGTACTGAGGTTGTAAAGCGCTGCTTCTTTGACAACGGCTGGCAAATCACTCTCACAGAAACTCCTGACGAATTTAACTGTCTGTTCTTCGAGTTGTGGTAAAGCTTCAGATGTTCGCACTGCAACGTCCCAGGCATCGCTATATTGGATGCCATAGTAGTTGCCTATGTGCATGGGCTCAGAGTTGAATCGATTCCTTTCCTCCTTCCATTCCATACGGTTTGGGAAATGCCAGGTGAGAAAAAAGCTTGCCGCCCTGGTCGCGTGTGGCGGGACGTCCAGGCTCACTGCCAGAGAGGCAAGGGGATTATCAACTTCTAATGACTCCCGTGTTTCCAGTTCCCCATCTGCACCAAAATCGTCCCAGAAGTCAGTAAGTTCGGTATTCCAACCCGGAGACTTTTGCCAGCATGTTCGATATGACACACCGTCAGTTGCGGATGTAGTCAAAGCAATGGTGCCCCACTGTTCCGATGTTGGCGAGACACCCTCTGATTTAAGAAAAATACCCTGTAAACTGACTCCTCTACGAAATTGATTAACGTTTTTCTCTGGTCTGCCTCCGCTGCCGTCGGCCCCGATGAAGTTTTCAATATTTCCGCAAATAGACGCGAAAACCTCTACGCTAGTTTTATTGAAAAGCACAAAACGCAGTACAGCTATGGGGATCCCGCTGGCGTCTGCATCTCCCGGGATGAGGGGATTAAACGCCTCGATCCGTACATCAAGGGGGATAGCTTGATCGCTCAGTAATACCTGGCCGAAAGGGTACGCAGCAACGAATTGAGCCTTTCTGAACCGAGGCAATCCGTGATTTGTCGCCCTAGCACCCCTGGGACCTTCGTAAAACTCGAAGGGTATTTTCCCTTCGAGCGCCCGTGTGATGGCTGGGCCTCGCTCGGGTCGGGCGTAAAGCGTAAAAAACGAATACCGGGGTTGAAACCCTTTAGCCGGCCGATTGACAATTTCCCAATCTCGGAGATCACCGCGTCCTCCCAGAGAAACCGTGCCGGTCCCAATGCCGCCCACAGGCAGGGCGACCCTATTTAGAGAGTCTCCTTCATAGCAGGTGAGTAGTGGCCATTCCTTATTCAAAAACCTAGTAGACTTTATGCCCTTTCCAGAGAACGCCGAAGCAACTCTCTTAAAATGGGCTGGCAGAATTGGTGCCGCAGCACCGGCAGCCATAAGTTGGAGAGCATTCCGCCGATTTAGATGTTTCTTCGTACCGTCATCCATTTTTATTCCCCTTTACTTAGGAGACCGACCGGACACCGTAAGTGGAGATTCGAATCGATATTTGGGCTCGGGCGGTGCCGGGCTGAGGTGTTGTAACCGGTTGATGGTCGCTCTTACCGTTTCTGTCTCCAGGCAGTTTTTTACGATGTCTCGCAAGTTATCTGGATCGACTTGGGCGCGGGCGTTCACGAGGAGCAATGTGTGTTCAAGCCTTGCTCACAAGGAGCTTGAGCGTTTGACCTTGCTGAATACTTTTAGACTCTTCTTCCTCAACCGAACCTAAGCCGGTCAGGGTTGTTTTCTTGACATTGATTTCACCATGCAAGACTGTGAGTTCCACCTCTGCACGGTCACCGGATGGTGTTTGTTTCAAGGTGCCCCAGGAATAACCGTTAGACCAAAAGAACTGCGAGGGCTTATCGGTGGCAGCGAACTCCAAGGATTCTTCGACGGCCGAATAATGGAAGCCAGTCAACGCAAGAACCGTGGCCCATGAGGCCATGGCCCGCGCGTAATGATGTCCACATTCTCCTTCGTTAAAAGGATTACGCTTTTTGCCATCATAGCGGTCGCGAATTGCCCGAATACATTTGAGCCCGCTTTGTGTCTGACCCTCGTACAGCATACCGATGGCCGCCGTGTACTCGAATCCGGTCATTACCTCGTTATAGTAGGGAAACGGCTCTTTCGGGCGGCGTCCCAGGGGATAGGTGGCCATTAGAAGGCCTGATTCATCGTTGAGAACATAGGTCCGCATGTTATTAAAGTGATCGTAAAAGTTCTCCTTGAAGTTGTACTTCATAATGCTGCGTAAGGTTGTGGCGACTTGATCTTTGTTCAGCAAGTACCCTAGCCCGCAAATGTGGGCCATATACTGCCCAACAAGCTGGTCCACAAGACAGCCAGCACCTAGCTGTAGGCGTGGCTCGATGCGCTTTCCGGATTCATCAATTGGCCGCCTTATTTTGTGCTCGTAGAACTCACCATTGAATAGATTTTTGTCAATCCAGCGGCTTCCTCGCTCGAAGAGACGACGGCAATTATTGGCAAACTCCTCATCGTTGACACGACGAGCCATTTTTTCTGCTGCTCGCAACGCTCCGAGATACCAACTACCCATCTGAGGGTTGGCTCCGTGGTATTCGACGTCCATCGTGTTGTGCTGGGCACCTTCCATCACCCCATCCCGGTCGGCATCCCAACCACCCTCGATCCAGCAAAACTCCAATGCTTTCCGCGCCTTGGGCCAGAGAGTTCGAAGCCAGCCATCATCGCCATAAAGCTGCCAATCACGGTAAAGTTTCATCACACAACCCATCTGCCCGTCAGCTGCGGTGTGATCGTACTCCGTTGCTCGTTCCAGTGGCAGGCTCACACGGAAGCTCATCTGCCCATCCTGCCGGGTAGCGTAAAGAAACTCGACTTCGCGCATCTTGCGGGCCAGATCGCCAAAGAGGAAAGCCGTTGCTTGTTCGTAGTTCCAGACATGGGTACAAGATCCAAAGCAGCAACCCTTCTGCTCGAGAGGTGGCTGGCCCCAATCCCACACTTGCCAACCTTTCGTTTGACAGGAGCCTTCCCACCCGAAGAAATGCCCATCTTCAGTTCGAAAACAGGTCTGGGTTCGCAGGGTGTTGACATTATAAAGCGCCGCCTCCTTTACCACGACGGGGAGGTCGCTGTCGCAAAAGGCTCGCACAAATTTTACCGTATCGGCTTCTAGTTGAGGTAGCGCATTTGCAGTGCGGACTGCCACCTCCCAGGCGTCTCGGTATTTTGTTGTGTAATAATTTCCGACACGATTCGGATTCTTTTTTTCAGGGCCAAGCGTCACAAGCTCTTTGGGGGTCCAGGTTTGACGATTTGGAAAGTGCCAAGTTAATAAAAAGGTAACAGCCCTCTCCCGGCCCGAAGGTATGTCTAGAGCGACGTCTAGGGATCCCATTGGCGCATCTTCGTCTGCTGCCCCGGTTACTCCATAGATTCCCCCTTCTGGCCTCTCCACGCCCCGCTCCTCAAGCTTGCCGTCGCCGCTGAAGTCGTCCCAGAAATCTAGCATTGCATTGGCCCAGCTCAGTTGCGCCCATGACGTTCGATAACTCACTCCAGTGGAAGCTGTTGTCGTCAGAGCCATGGTGCCAAATCTCTCGTCGTCTGGATTGACTCCTTTGGAGTACATAAAGAGACCTTGTACTCCGTTGCCTCGTTTGAATTCATTCTTGTTCTGTTTTGGTGCACCTCCGATTCCATCAGTGCCAATAAAATTAAGCAGACTGCCGCACACGGATGCGTACACACTACTTGCCGTCTTATTGGAAAGGACAAATCGCAGTATGGCCACAGGGATACCGCTCAAATCTGGATCTCCTGGAATTAAGGGGTTAAACGCCTCAATACGCACATTGATGGGCACATCCGGATCGGAAAGCAAAACCTGGCCCAGTGGATAAGCGGCATGGAAGGAACAATTGTGAAAGCGAGGTAGACCTGCATTCTTCACGGGACAACCGAACGGACCTGAATACGGTGGTGTAATCTGGCCTTCAAGGACACGCGAAACAGCCCGGCCTCCAGAAGGCTGCATGTAAAGTGCAAAAAATGAATAACGCGGAACAAATTCTTTGTTGGGCTGGTTCATGATCTCCCAATGCCGCAAGTCGCCACGCCCCCCCAACGAGATAGTACCGGTACCAATTCCCCCAAGAGGAAAGGCAATTTCTTCCAAATGATTCTGATCATACCTGGTTAATACCGGCCATTCCTGCTTTACAACTTGCTCGGCAGACGCACTCACACTCCCCATTCCGACTGTTAGTAAACCCATTCCTGCTGCTGTGGATTTTACGAACTCCCTGCGATTGATACCCTTTTCTTCCTGTCTGATTTTCCTTGTTTTCATTTTCATGAGGCACCCTCCCTGTTAATCACCGTTTCTCAAAGGCACGTCACTCTCTTTTCGGTCCTCCCGGCGACGGTGGACATTTCAAATAGCAAATGGAGAGAATTCGTCGGTACATGGTTTTTTTGTTCGGCCTGCTTTTCAAACCCGAGTTCTTGCACCAATCTCGGATAAGGTGAACATTAACTGGAAGTAGACCTTAGATCACATTTTCATCAATGTCAACAGCGAAAAGCACAATGAAGAGACCTACTTCCTCCAAGGACTTGAACAATGCTGTCAAACCTGAGTTTAGGCCTCTGATCCGATCCCAAAAAGCATTTACGTCCCACCTGGACTCCAGAAGAACCCGCCACCGAATCTCTGGATTCAGATTGGTTATTTCGGGGAGAGAATAGAGCACGAAGAAGCACGAAGTGCTAAAATTTCTTACCGGGCGATCTCGGTGTCCCATTCGATTTTCGACAGCGGGAACGACCCGGCCGATAAAATGGCAATCACGGGGGTCAGAGTCTCATGAAATATCTAAAAGAGCTTTGGGATGAACATGAGGTAGACAAACGGAAGAACGACCCTTTAGACCTTCTCCGCTATCGCTCGAATCTGCTTGGGGTCGATCTTCGAATTACTAATTTCGGAGGGGGCAACACGAGCTCGAAATTTGAATTACCTGATCCTTTGACGGGTCAGCCTGTCCGCGTACTAGCAGTCAAAGGTAGCGGAGGGGACCTTGGCAGCATAGAAAAGGAAGGTTTTGCCCTGCTTTATCTGGACGGGCTGGAACAGCTCCAGTCCATCTACCGCGGCGAGAACCACGAGGACGAGATGGTCTCTTACTATCCCTTGTGCCTCTTTGGCGAGAACCGTGTAGCACCCTCGATCGATACCGCTTTACATGCTTTTCTTCCATTTCCTCATGTCGATCATACGCACCCGGACTGGGCAATCGCACTTGCAGCCAGTGCCAACGGTAAAGATAAATTAGAGGAGTTCAATCGGCGCTTCAATCGTGACTTGGCATGGGTGCCCTGGCAGCGGCCAGGTTTTGAACTCGCGTTAATGCTGAAGCACATCGTGGAAGCCAACCCAAAGTGCGAAGGTCTGATTTTGGGAAGCCATGGCCTGTTCACTTGGGGAGAGACACAACGCGAGTGCTACACCAATACCCTCTCTATTATCGATCAGTTGGGCGAGTTCGTTTTGGAACACCAAGAGCGTGTAGGAGACGACCTGTTTGGTGGGGCTGAATATAAGATCCGCGAAAACGCGCGTCATCTGGCAGCCGCTGCACTACCGTATCTGCGTGGCAAACTGGCAAGTCAAAAGCGTTTGGTCGGCAATTACGATAACTCGCCCACTGTGATGGAGTTTGTCAATTCTGGTCATGCCCAGGCTCTTTCCCGACTCGGTACAAGTTGCCCCGACCATTTCATCCGCACCAAGATTCGGCCCCTTTACATCGACTGGAGTCCTCACGAAGAAGATTTGGGCCAACTAAAGCAAAAGATTGGTCCAGCCGTGGACAAGTATCGCGGGGAGTACGTCGAATACTATCAATCGTTTGCCCAGCCAGGCTCCCCCACCCTCAGAGATCCGAATCCTACGGTCGTTCTAATTCCTGGGCTGGGAATGTTTACCTTTGGCAAGAACAAGAAAGAGGCCCGAATTACCAGCGAGTTTTATATCAATGCCATTCATGTGATGGAAGGTGCTACAGCTTTGTGCACAGACGGGGGCGAACCTGAAGTTTGCCCCCAAGCAAAACGCGGTGAAGACTCAAGGCATTTCACAAGCTTCTGGAACTATGTGGCACTCCCTGTGAAAGAGGCTTTTCGTATTGAGTATTGGGCGCTGGAGGAAGCCAAGCTTCGGCGTCAGCCTGCCGAAAAGGAGTTCAGCCGAAAAATATTTTTGGTAGTTGGAGGAGGAAGTGGAATCGGACGGGAAACCGCTCGACATCTTGCCGAACTTGGCGCCCACGTAGTGGTCGCTGACAAAAATGCTGAGGCAGCTGCGGTGTCGGCGGCAGAAGCAAGTGAGGTGAGCTCCAGAGCGGCCGTGAAAAGTTGCGTTCTTGACTTAGTCGATCCGTCGAGCATCGCCAAGGCGCTGAAAGAGACGGTCCTTGAGTTTGGCGGACTGGACGGAGTGATCAACACGGCCGCTCTGGCTCCCGTAGGTGATGAAGCGGGGAGTTCTTTGAACGAGATATGGAACAGAACACTTGAGGTAAATGTAACGGGCAATTTCTTGTTGGCCGAGGAGGCACGAAAACTGTTCGCCGAACAGCAGCTATCCGCTGTGATCGTGCTGACCAGCTCTGCAAATGCGATAGTCCCCAAACAAGGAAGTGAACCGTACGATGTCAGTAAAACTGCGGTGAGTCACCTGATCCGTGAATTGGCGATCGGGCTAGCGCCATTGGTACGTGTCAACGGGATCGCTCCGGCCACCGTGGTGCAGGGTTCCCTAATGTTTCCGCGCGAGAGGGTAATCTCTCGCCTGAAACATTATGAAATTCCCTATGAGGAAAATGAGCCTACTGACCTCCTGCGCGATAAGCTGGCGGAAGTATATGCCCGGCGAACGCTTATGAAAGAGCCCATCACACCAGCGGACTGTGCTGAGGCCATCTGTTGGTTAGCCAGTGATCGAAGCGCAAACACCACGGGGCATATAATCCCGGTGGATGGAGGCCTAAAAGAAGCTTTCATGCGATAGATCTGCTGTGGCTTCTAAGTTTTTATGCCGGTTTGCTCCCTTAAAAATTCAGCTGCTTTTGACGGTAGGCTTCGTCTTGACGACTGGCAATGCGATCGACTTCAGAAGGGGGCATGAAAACCGGTTCGCCCGTCAAGCAGGCCCCCCAAAAGATTTCTGCTGCTTTGACCGCCATTTGAGTAGTGGCTAGAACTGCTGCTGCCGAGGATCCAATAGCGATTAGGCCGTGATTCTTTAGGAGAATAGTCCGAGGCGAAAATCCATTATCAGTGACGAATGTCTCCCACCCTTCTCGTATGGCACGGGCCAATTCAATGCCCGGATCTACATAGTCTATGAGAAGGAACTTCGGCCCGCAACAGACGACTTCGTCTGGGCAACAGCGTCGTTCGGTAAACTGGTTCGCTAGGGAGCAGCAGAGCACTTTATTGACTTCGACCGGATGCGTGTGAGCGACGAATTGAACTCCCTGTATTTTGAGTAACCATGCGTGAAAGTGTGTTTCCACAGAAGGCTTCAACGAATCGGGGTTAACCCTAGATGCCAGAAGAAGCCCCTCAACTTGCTCATCAGTGACCTCCTCATCGAGGGTGGATAAGATTTCCTCAAACCGGACTTGGACCAGATGTTGCTCCTGGAGATTGCAGAACTGGGTTCCACTGGCTTTGATCAGAAATGTATCCTCGTCCAGGACAGTTGACGCATTGCCCTCAGCGAGAATACATAGTCTGTTCTCTGGTGCTCCCAATTCTTTGCAGAGCCCTAATAAGTCCGTTCTTCGTCTTTGCAGATTTGCAGGATTCATCCTTCCGCTCACTTTCCACTTGAATTTGAGTAGACTGCGTAGAAGCTGATAATAGCCTTGCTTCGATGTGGTTGAAACAAAGTCCATTTTGGCTCAAGAAAATAGCCTTGAGCGAGCGGCTACTTTATCGCACTAAAGGTGTAATGACAATGGTAAACTGGGCCGGGCGATGAGGACCACAAATGATCCGTAAGAATCCCAAGTTCAAGGGCAGTATTCTTTTGGCCGGGACTATCAAACCAAACTTGATGTCTGGTATAACTGAGCCGTCAAATGGGTTATGTTGTAAGGAGGGTTAAACGAGAGGATATGATTTTCTGGGTACTTTCCCATTATCCTTTTGAGATCACAGGTTAAAATTTTGAATGGAGTTGACAATGCGTGGGTTCTTCCCGTCAGCAACTGTCTGCATAGCTTTGCTGTTTGCAGCGGGATTTAATCAGCTCAGAGCGGCGGAGCTTCTGCTGATTCAAAATGACAATCTTCGCATCCGTGCTGTGCAACAGGATGAGCGCTATTACTTGAAATTCGATTGCCGGCAGGCAGACGGCACTTGGCGAACGGTGCTGGGAACACTGGCCCAAGCGACTTCCGCCCCCTGGGACAAAAACATCTACGCGGTCAGTGAAGACCCCCATGTCGAATGGAGGCAAGGCAGTGGCGAGCTTCAAAAAGCGGAAGCCTTCTTCAAGCAGGCCAAGGTAGAGGCCGGGGGCCAAGCTTTGGTCCTTTCCGGTGAGGTCGGTCCGCACCAGATTGAGCAGCGGCTCACCCTGAAGGGGGGCAATCGTCTCTACATCACCGTCACTGACCGGCTTGTGGAATCCTCCGACCCGGTTCAGCTGGGCCAGTTGATGAGCCATTTCTATTTCCTGCCCGACGATCAGTCTTTTGGCTACGCCATCCCTCTGGAATTTGCCTGGCTGCCCAATTTGCACCGCGATGAGGCGGGGATCTGTGGCGATCACTTTTTCCGTTCTCCTGCCGTGATCGCCTTTGGGAAGGGTTTGTATGCGGCGATCGTTCCCGACCTGGAGCCGCTGGCCCAACAGCGAGCGATTCCCCACGCACTGGATCTGAGAGTATATGGGGCTCAGGCGGAAGTGCCGCGGCTCTCCTACGGCCTTTCCACGTGGCGCATTGAGGGGCACGTCTATACCCGGCACGACTTGGAACACACAGAGCCCGTCCAGGATAAGCAGCTGGTCTACGGTTTTGATCTATTTTGGGGTCAGGCCGAGGGTCCCGGAGAGGTTACCACGCAGCTGACGTCACATTTGTGGCAGAGCTATGGACACAAGTATTTCCAAGACATTCGCCCTCAGGTCATGCCCTTTGAAGAGTACGGCCGCCGCTATTCTTACGTTCACGAACTCCAACGCTGGGCGACGAAAACCATGGTCGATGCTCAGGAGGCTTTCGGCATTAAAGACGACTTTAAACGGGGGGCTCTTTTCCACGCTTGGTGGAATGATCTCCACGTGGGTTTTGGTGTGTGGCACTACGGTGATAAGTGGCGCAACCAGGAACTAAAGCGGATTGCAAATGGGATTATGCGCCTAAGTCTGGCCGCTCCACGGAAAGAGGGCGCCTTCCCATGCGTGTACAACTTTGACGAAGGTCGCTACGAGGGTT
>JALLOM010000084.1 GCA_027717865.1 Acidobacteria bacterium AH-259-O06
CACGATGCAGGACTTTGTGCTTTCGTGAGTTCGTGCATTCGTGACTTCGTGCTTTCGCAGTGTTCGATTCTACGAAAACACGAAAGCACGAAAACACGAAAAGGAAGGAGACATGAGTCATGGAGCAAGAAGTCTTTAAATTCTACGACTTAAGGCGAAAAACGCTCAGCGAAAATATTGACCTTCTCTTTCCCGATTGGCAGAGGGGAGAGGAGAGGGTGGCTATATTAAGTCCCCACGATGATGATGGAGTACTGGGTGCAGGCTATGTGACACTGGCATCGATTGCAAACGGAGCCGATGTCTATCTTTTCATTTTTTGCGATGGTCGGGGAGGCTACAGCCAAGAGTCACAGAAAGACACGATCGTTGAACTCAGAAAGAAGGAGACCCTTGAGGCCTATAACCTTTTGGGTCTGAAAGAAGAACACATTATCAGATTTGATTTTCCGGACTTCAGTTTAGGTCAGTATACATACTGGCTCTTACCGAGCGGAGGAGAGGGTGCCATGCCGCAGGTGATTCAAAGGCTGAGGGAGTTGAAAATCACAAGACTGCTGATACCCAACGGCTACCGGGAACACTTGGACCACGAAGCGGCCTCAAAAACCGGTTTCTACGGAGCTCCTACAGCGGGCGATGCTGTTCTTGTCGACCGTGGGAAACCCTGGAGGATTAAGAGTTATCTGGTTTATTCCGTTTGGGGGGATTTTAGTCCCGAGGATGCACTAGTTCACGGGGAAGCCAATTGTCCGCGGGCAAACCGTGCCATTAAAGCCTCCTTCGCAGTGGAGAAGAGAATCAGGCAAGCCCTTGATAAGTTTGCATCTCAGGCGGAAATCATCAAGGATCTTGTAGCATTAAGAAAGCTAAGGGAACGCGAGGAAAGTTCCATCGAAGTCTACCTTGATGTTGATCCACGCCCGCCGCTCAACTATAGACCCTACTGGGATTTCCTGACGGAAATGTTTTTGGGGAGGGGGTGTAGGAGGCGAACATGAGTCCAGGCATTGATACCGCAAGGCTGGCTGCTGAGTTCCAAAAGGTGTTGAAGGTGTTGGAGAACACGCCGCCCATTGACCGGCATTTTGAGGTTCCTACGTTCGAATTTGTGGAGCGGCAAAAGAAGGTTCAAACGGCCTTGGAAGAAGCGGGCCTGCAGGTCGGTTTTGTTTTCTCCGATCAGCACTACAACGGCGATGTCCCCTACCTGGGAGGGAATACCAATATCAGCATCGAGCAGGTTGCAGGTGTTATAGGGAGAACGGGATTCCACATATTGGCTGGTCTGGAAGGAGGCTACATCGCTGAGCAACTGGCCAGCCGGGCGCGAGCCAAAGTCCATAAAGTAGAAATGCTGAAGCTTGCCGATGAGAAATACCCCATTCAGGCCGAGCGGCTGGAGGATGTGATCAAAGCAGCTGCCGGGGGAAAAGTGGACAAGATCGCGCTCCTGACACCGCGTCAGGTAGTCCCGGATGCTCTGGTTAATTACCTTGAAAACTTGTTTGGAAGCTCCAATGTGGTCGATGCTCAGGAGATCTACTACCGGATTAAGTATGAAAAGTCAGACAACGAAATGACGCTGATCCGGGATGCGTGTGTGATCGCGGACGCCATGATCAGGACCATGCTGGCTGTGCTCAAACCAGGCATGTTAGAGACCGAGGTAGCCGCATGGGCATATTTTGTTGCCAGAGAATTAGGCGCGGAGGAGCTGGGTTGGGATGTGATGGTTGGGGCCAACCAAGCCAATAGGACCCTTATTGGTAAGGCGTTAAATCGCGAGATTCACCAAGGAGACTACGTTCATCTCGGCGTCGCCCCCAAACGGGATGGCTTGAATGCTTGCGTGAGAAGGTCTGTCCTCGCAGTGAAGGATCCTTCTCAGGTGAACAAAGAGCAAACATACTGGTTCGAACTCGTGGAAGAGGCCTATCAGGTTGGTTATCGGAAGTTTGTCGAAGTGGCGGAAAAGGATCTTCCCGCTAAGCTCCAGGAGCAGGCATTGGTGGATTTTTTCCGGTCGAAATCAGAGGAAGTCTCAAACAGAATCGGGCGGGAGATCGACCTGGAGAGATTGAAACCTTACACCGGTACCCACAATGCCGGATACACGGAATGTCAGGAATTCTTTGGAGCAATCACGCTTGAGTCCGAGGAGCCTCTGGGCCATCAAATTGTGACCATGCTGGACGTCGCCTTGCGGGGCATTGGAGACCGTTGGGACGATGTCATCATTCCGGGTTTTGACTTTCTGGTGGTGGAGAATACCCTGGGCAAATTCGGAAGCAGAGTGAAAACGCTGAACGCACTTCCACTCAACGTCCAACACCTGGTGGGAGCTGCGGGGCAGTAACAGAGGCCAGCACTCAGTACCCCCTGTCGAAGGTGTCCGATTGCCGGAGTTGCGGTAGGGGCGAGCCGGCGGCTCGCCCGAACCGTTTGTTCGCCTCGGGCGAGCCACCGGCTCGCCCCTACACATCTTCCCAACTGCTTCAGCAACTTAGCCGGAGAAAAAGCAGTTGGTCTACTTTGCGTCTTCTCAATTGACCACAGAGTCACAGAGATCTCGAAGACTTTGTGACGGTGTCGTGCAATAAATTAATTGCGAGGTGAGGTCGCCTTGTGTGACGATCAACCGCCATGAAACCGATCAGCGGAGAAGAGAAACGTCCCCAGCTGGTGAGGCGCTTTGGTTTACTTCAGGCGACGGCGCTGAACATGTCGAATATGATCGGCATTGGGCCCTTCATTACCATCCCTTTGCTTATGACCGCGCTGGGCGGACCCCAGGCCATGTTGGGTTGGTTCGTGGCCATTCTGGTTGCCATTCCTGATGGAATGGTCTGGAGTGAGCTGGGCGCTGCCATGCCGGGATCCGGAGGAAGCTATGTGTACCTGCGGGAGGGTTACGGACGTGAGACTTACGGTCGGCTGATGGCCTTCTTGTTCATCTGGTCATTCATTCTCAGTGGGCCCCTGGAGATCGCTTCGGGCTACATCGGGTTTTCCCGATACATTCGCTATATCTGGCCCGAGATAACCGGGTTTGAGGCGCTGCTCGTGGTTGCCGGCATCGGCACACTCAATATTGCCCTGCTTTATCGGCAGATCACTGCAATTGGAAAAATCACGGTCAGTTTGTGGGTTGGAACCATGCTTACGACCGGAGCAGTTATCGCCACTGGAGTCCTGCATTTTGATTCCAAACTCGCCTTTGATTTTCCACCCGATGCATTCCAGTTTTCTTTGGGGTTCCTCTTCGGCCTGGGCATGGCTTCACGCGTTGGAATCTATGATTACCTGGGTTACTACGACATCTGCTATATTGGCGAGGAGGTGAAGGAGCCGGGTCGAGTCATCCCCCGTTCCATCATCATCAGTGTCATTGGCGTTGCCTTCATCTATTTCTGCATTAATCTCTCGATTATCGGCGTGGTTCCATGGAGAGAGTTTGTTCCAGCCGCAGAACGCACTAGTTCCGACTTTGTGGTTTCCATTTTTATGGAAAGAATTTGGGGCTCGCAGGTCGCCACAGTTTTCACGGGGATGGTATTGTGGACCGCATTTGGCTCCGTCTTTGCTCTGCTGCTGGGCTACTCCCGCATCCCCTATGCCGCAGCTCAGGACGGGTATTTTTTCCAGATTTTCGGACGTCTTCATCCAAGGAAAAACTTTCCCCACGTTTCTGTGGTTGTTCTTGGGATCATTTCGATCATCTGCAGCTTTTTTCCGCTGGGAATTGTAATTGATGCGCTGATCACAACCAGGATACTGATCCAGTTCATGGGCCAGAATCTTGCAGTGATGCTGCTGCGAAAACGCGATCCCGCCATGCAAAGACCCTACCGCATCTGGTTCTATCCCATCCCCAACCTGATCGCTCTGGTGGGATGGATTTTCATTTTCGCCACTACCGACTAGCGGGTGATTGTTTTCGGGCTGGCAACTCTGCTGTTGGGAATCCTCTTCTTCTTTGTTTGGTCCTGGCACACCGGGCGCTGGCCATTTGCGCCCCCAAAAACTAAAAATTCAAGCTCTGACCCCCTCACACTGAATGAGTAAAGACACCTCTTTCAAGACTGGGCCGCTACCGCAGCCCTACGATGCTAACGGGTATCGGTACACAAGTAAGGTCTTTCCCCCCTATCGGCACCTGCCCGGTCTCACGCCCCACCCACAACGCCATCCTAAAGGCCATCAGTATGGCAAAGTTGAAGTGCCGCCTGAGCCTTTCAATCCATCCTCTTGGCGCCATTCATCCGACTACCTTTATGGTGCGGATCTTTATAATTTTGTCTATTACTGGGAGGCCCACGAGGCTTGGGAGGGGATATGGAAGACGACCAAGAGAGTCGACATCCCAGGCATTTATTTGCAGGGGTTGATCCAAATTTCGGCTGCCCTGCTTAAGCGCGAGCAGGGAATCAGACGTGGCATGAAAAGTTTAGCCAGGGCGGGCTTGGGCAAGCTGCGAGAGGTGGTGTTTCTTCACCCCTTTTATTGTGGCCTTGATCTTGAGGACTATGTTGAGCGTATGGAGATGGTCTTCAAGGAAAAAAATCTGTCCGCCTGGCCGGTCGACCCAAGAATCCGTCTGATTGGGGGCAGTTGAGGGGTAGGGGTCAGACCTTGAGTTTTGCGTTTTTGAACGCAAAAACGCAAAACTCAAGGTCTGACCCCTACCACCCCCCACCCATCACACTGTAATGGCGCCTTCGGAGGCAGAGGAGACCATGCGGGCGTACTTGGCAAGAACACCGTTTTTGTAGCGAGGTTTAGGGGGTTTCCACTGCCGGAGGCGCTTGTTGATTTCGGATTGAGACAGTTCGACCTGCAGCAGACGCTTTGTGACGTCCAGAACAATGCTATCTCCATTGCGGACCACTGCCAGCGGTCCGCCATCAGCGGCTTCAGGGGCGATGTGGCCCACAACGAAACCATGGGTGGCTCCGGAAAAACGCCCATCCGTGATCAGCGCCACTCCCTGGCCCAGGCCGGCACCCTGCACAGCTGCCGTCACCGATAGCATTTCTCGCATCCCCGGTCCCCCTTTGGGACCTTCATAGCGGATCACTATCACGTCACCTGACTTGATCTTGCCGGCTTTGACTGCAGCGAAGGCGTCTTCTTCACGGTTGAAAACGCGGGCCGCTCCACGGTGGCTTGTTCGATCGACTCCGGAGATCTTCATCACGCATCCGTCAGGAGCAAGATTTCCGCGCAGGATCACCAACCCTCCACTTTTCTTGAGAGGATCGGAGGGAGGTCGAATAACCTTCTGTCCTTTCTTTTCTCGTCCCCGCTTTGCCTCTTCACCGATGGTGCGACCAGTGACGGTCAACTCATCCGCATTGAGGAGTCCAGCTTGCCAAAGATACCTGGCTACCAGAGGCATTCCTCCGGCCTTATACATGTCAGGCGCTGTGAAGCGTCCCGTCGGCTTGAGATCGGCCAGCACGGGTGTCTTGCGAGAGATACGATCGAAGTCATCAATCGAGAGTCGGACCCCAGTTTCGCGGGCCAAGCTCAAGAGATGCAATACGGCGTTGGTCGAACCGCCTGTGGCTATCACGCCGGAAATGGCATTCAAAAGTGCCTTACGCGTAATGATCCGACGTGGTTGAACGCCTTTTCGGAGAAGCTTCATGACTAGCCTGCCGCACTCGAAGGCGACTTTTTCTTTGCGCGGATCTACGGCGGGAACTCCGTTGAAGCCCATGGGGGAGATTCCTAATATCTCCAGCGCGGTCGACATAGTGTTGGCGGTAAATTGCCCTCCACAGGCTCCGGCTCCAGGACAAGCGAAGCTCTCAATGGCGTGCAGTTCCTCGGCCTTGATTTGTCCACTGTTGTAGGCACCAACCGCCTCAAAGACGTCCTGAGCGGTCAGCTTCCGGCCTTTGTATTCACCCGGCATAATTGATCCGCCATAGAGTATGAGTCCTGGAATGTTCAAGCGGAGCAAGGCCATGGCCGAACCTGGAATCGTCTTGTCGCAACCCGTAATAGCAACCAGAGCATCGAAAAGGTGCCCACGGCACACCAGTTCAATCGAATCCGCGATGACTTCCCGGCTCACCAGAGAGGCTTTCATGCCCTCGGTTCCCATTGCAATCCCATCGGTCACGCTGATGGTGTTGAACTCAATGGGAGTACCACCGGCGGCACGAACCCCTGCTTTGACCTTCTCGGCCAATTGCCGGTGGTTGAAATTGCACGGTGTGACCTCGATCCAACAGTGAGACACGCCCACCAACGGACGTTTTAGATCTTCGTCGGTAAATCCGATCGCTTTGAAGTAAGAACGGGCCGGTGCTCGATCCGGTCCATCCAAAAGAGTGCGACTGTTGTGTCTAAGATCAAAAGCCATGGTTGTTGTCTCCTGCCGGTTGACGTGCTGTCGTGACTTCGTGCTTTCGTGCTTTCGTGCTGTGGTGCTGGGGTGCTTTCGTGCTGGGGTGCTGTTGGCACGACGGCTCTAAATTCCGAAGCCACGGTCATGTTTGCCTCTGCAAGTGGCCGATTATAACCCACCTAAGTTGCGGTCGTTAGGTAAAATAGCGGCGTGCGTGTAAGATTTAAGCGATTACTGACTTGACTCCGAACCACATGAAGAAATTTACTCCTTTCGTGCTTGAGCGTTTTCATGGTGAGCTCAGCACCCCAGCACCCCAGCACCCCAGCACCACAGCACGAAAGCACGAAAGCACGAAGTCACGAAGCCACGAAGCCACGAAGCCACATCAACCAAAGGAGGGGGCTGGAACAATGATCTCACGTCTGCTTTTCCTGATAGCCTTATCTGGTCTGAGCTACCCAAACGCCCAGGTCTCGGACAGGGCAAGAGAGCTGCACGAAGAGGCCTTGGTTTTTGATGCACACGTCCACATGATCAACCGCCAGTTTTACCTGGGCGGCGACATTGGCGACCGCTTTCCTGACGGTCAGGTGGATCTGCCGCGCCTGCGTGAAGGCGGCGTGGATGCCTTTTTCTTTACCCTGTTTGTCTCGGAGCAATACTATCCCGCACGTTACGAAACGAAGCACACGCTGCGGCTGATAGACCTCGCGCTGATGCAGATCGAAAAGAACAGCCATGTGATTGAGCTGGCCCTGACGGGCTCGGATATCGAGCGCATCAGCAAGAAGGGGAAGATCGCAGCTGTGCTCGATCTCGAAGGCGGCTTTGATCTGGACGGGGACCTGGGGGTCTTGCGCGCGCTCTATCGCCTCGGTTTGCGCGTCGTGCAGCTACCGGCGCACAACTGGGCCAACGAGTTCGCAGACTCCTGCTGCGCGCCTCACAAGTGGGGCGGACTAAACCAGCACGGCCGCGAAGTCATCGGGGAAATGAACCGGCTGGGGATGATCATCAACGTCTCGCATGCTTCGGATGAAACACTTGAGCAAGCCATTGAGCTGAGCTCAGACCCGATTGTGGCGACCCATCACGGTTTGCGGAGCTTTAACAACATTGCGCGCGTGATGCCTGAACGCTTATTGAAAAAGCTGGCGAGCAAGGGTGGTTTGATCGGCTTCCAGATTGGGCACTCTTTTCACAGTCCGCGCTATCACGCCTGGCGCACCCAGCAGGCCGGGCGGCCGTTTTGGGACACCTCGAGAATTGGTGCCAAAGAAGCCAAAATGCCGATTTTCGAGATCGACAAGATGTTGGCCCCTCGTTATCCCTCCGTCGGTCCGACCCCGCCGGAGGATGTCCTCATGTCGGTTGATGAGTGGCTTAACGTAGTGGATCGGGCCACCAAGCTGGTTGGCGAAGACCATGTTGCCTTGGGAACCGATTTTGACGGCGGCCCGACGCCGCCCCGCGGCATGCGGGACATCCGGGATCTGTCAATGATCACGGATGCCATGCTCCGTCGTGGCTATTCCGAGGAACGAATCCGAAAATTTTTGGGTGCTAACCTGCTTCGCGTCTTCAGCCAGGTGACGGAGCAGTGAATCAAGGCTTCGGCGGATGAGAACTAACTAGGCGTTGGCAGTTTGAAGCATGCCTTCAATACGTTCGATATTGGTCTCAATCGACTTAAAATAATGGTTTTTCCCATCCTGGAAGTGATACAGAAGCGCCTCGTGCACGGCGTCCCATTGTGTTTCGAGCATCCATTTGACGTAGCCTTCGTAAAAGTGGCACGTTTTTCTCATCAGCTCCTCCGCACTGGTGTAGTCGGTAATCCAGCTTTTGCGAGCTTTGGAGTGGGCTGCGGCTTCTGAGAATTCCCGGTAGAGTCCAGGCAGTCGCTCAGGATAGTTCGGCGCCGCCATCTGACCTAGTATGTCACCTGTGCCAATGATGCAGCCGAGAAAGCGTTCCCGCTCGCTGCGAAAAGAAAGCTCATTGACATCAACGGCTACCCCCGTACAGTCGATCGCAAGCTGGACAACTCGGATTTCGTCTGCAGCCACCCCAAAGGATGGGAGAAATTTTGCGGCAAACTCGCCACTTCTGCTGACATGAACGAGCGTATACTTGGCCCCTGTTCCCTCATTATCCCCGATTTGTTTCATGAAGCCGCTGTCGTGCAGCAAGATGGCGGCAACAGCCAACTCGAAATCACGCCAGCTCACCGACGGAGGCTTGCGACGTTTGATGTGCCCGTCCAGGAGACGAACCACCGCCACGGTTGCCTCACACGTATGCGTGAGGTCGTGATAGGCTGTATCGCTGCCCTGGTAGCCGGGGTACCTTCCCGCAAAGAGGTCTTCTACTCCGCCAAAAACCTTGCACAGGAAAGTTGTGCTCCTGTCGGAGAAATGTGAGGTGAATGTCTTTTCGACGAAGTTCAGTGTTTGTTTCGGATTCGCGATATGCATTTCGTCTGTCATTTCTCTTTTCGGCTGAAGCATAAACAGGCCTTGTGCAAGAGGCAATCATAAGGTGCCCCATGCCCCATCGAGTCCTTGCAATGATTGGACTGAGACTGTCTTCTGCCCATCATACTCTTGTGTCACTTATCTACAATGATACCAAAGCATGCAACCCGGAGCGTGATCTCTCACTGGCACTTTTCTTGCATTGCCGCGAGCAGAAAAGGGCCTACCTCTATTATTGAGCGAAAAGGCCGTTTTTTTTCTAATAGCGGCCAACACCCTACCAGAAGCCTATGACAGGGGTGAGTTGATATGATTTCTCCGTCTCATGAATCGGAAAGAGCCCTGGGTCGAATTCGTGAAACTTCATATTCTCTATCAGCACGCGCCACAGTGAACCTGGAGGGCAAGTGCTGATGCTGAGAACATGGCCTTGGTTCCTCCTGCTGTTTTACGGACTCGTTTCGGCCCTGGTCGCCATCCCACAAGGCGCACTGGCTCAAGACCTCCGCCCAGAGAGCTTGTACGAGGAAGACAGCCTGAGCGACAAGGATGGGTTTTGTGTTGAAGGTGAGCAGGAGGAGGTGCAGGAGGGCGTGGAAGGGAACGCACAAGTGGAAGAGGGCCAGGAAGAGGGATCTCAGGTCAAGGTTGTCTATGGCCCCAAGGGTATCCAGCTCACCACTCCTGATGGAAGGTTCCTGACACAAATCCAGTGGCGGCTTCAGGCGCGCTACTCCTTCCCCTTCGACTCGGAACCGCGAAGTGTTTCACAATTTGATGCGCAAGATTCAAGCACGTTCAAAATCCGCCGCGCCCGTATCAAGGTCGGCGGGCATGCGTACCAACCCTGGCTCAAGTACGACATCGAATATGACTTCCCCGGCAACCGACTTCTGGACTTCCGGTTGACAATTGACAAGTACGAGTGGTTGCAACTCCGTGTTGGACAATGGAAGAGCAACTACAATCGAGAACGCGTGGACTCCTCCGGAAACCAACAGTTTGTCGAGCGATCGATTGTCAACCGAGCATTTACCATTGATCGGCAGCAGGGAGTCATGCTGTTCGGGCACCTCATGCCAGGCAAGCCGGCCGATTCGTGGTACTACGCGGGTGTCTTTACAGGCACCGGGAGAGGTGCAAGCGCCAACGACGATGGACGGATGATGTGGATGGGCCGATTTCAATGGAATTTTCTGAGGCGGGATCTGAAGTTCTCGCAAAGTGACCTGGACTACCACGAAGAACCAACCGGGAGCATCGCTTTCGCAGCATTGACGAACCGTAGCCGGTTCACGAGATTCTCATCCAGTGGGGGAGGCCAGCTTGATGGCTTTGAAGAAGGCGATCCTGGACAGTATTCTGTAAAGCAGCTGCTGGAAGAAATCGCTTTCAAGTACCGAGGATTCTCGTTCCAGCACGAATACCATTGGAAGCAAATTGAGGACACGGTCAACGGGACCACAACGAAGCTCGTGGGGAGCTACGCTCAAGCGGGCTACTTCTTCCATTATCTGATTCCATCGGTTCCCAAACAATTGGAGCTGGGGTTTCGCTATGCCTTTGTGGACCCAAACGTCTCGCTCCCGAACGATCGCCGACAGGAGTATACTGGCGTGCTGAACTGGTTCTTCAAAGAGCATCGCAACAAACTCACGTTCGACGTGTCTGGCCTGACCCTGGCGCAGGCGGGAGGCTCCGATCTGGCTGACCTGCGTGTGAGATTGCAGTGGGATGTCTCCTTCTAGGTGCCGGGTAAACTCCCAATTTCTTGTGAGCGCAAACATCGCCGGGTTCTGTTGAGTTCCGGGACCATAGGAATGTGGAAGGCGGGCTCGATTAGAAGATAGAAAACCGGTTGATTCATATTTTATTTTGAATGGCCACGAATTTCTGGATACGATTGTTTCCAAAATCTACAATATAATCTCTCTGCACGCAACTGCCGTGGTTTTTCCCATTTCAATATAAAGCCATCAGGTTGACATTGCGCTTCAACACGTGAAGAGTTTATTATCTGCTGAACAAACTCACCCCCACAAACTGGAGGGCAAGCTTTGAGCGGGAAGGCCGTTTCCCATTATAAGGTCATAGAGAAACTGGGCCATGTGATCCTATTGGCGGGTGTGGTCGTAACCTTCCTGACCACATCAAACAGTGCCCGAGCACAGATTCAAATCGGCACGGTGAGAGGGACTGTGGCAGACCCCACTGGCGCTCGTTTGCCCAGTGCCAAGGTGACGTTGGAACACCCAGTTACCGGCTTCCGCAGGCTGACCACGACTGATCAGCCGGGCGAATTCCTATTTAATAACGTTCCCTTCGCTACGCATACGTTGCGCGTAGAGGCTCCTGGATTCCAGGTTCTGGAGAGGGCCGTGTACGTGCGCTCGAATATTCCTGTGGTCCTAGAGATAGAGTTGGGGGTTGCCGGGACCAAAGAGATTGTGATGGTGGCAGCTGGCTCTCCTTTGCTGGAAAAGGATTCTCCCAGCACGGAGACGGCCCTCGGTCAAAGCCTCATTCAACGATGGCCGGGCGCCCGCCCGAGTACCGGCTTGCAAGAGCTCGTTGCCACGGTGGCGGGCTGGGCCGCTGA
>JALLOM010000085.1 GCA_027717865.1 Acidobacteria bacterium AH-259-O06
GCGCGAAGGACGCAAAGGCTTCGCGTCCGTCTGACAGTCAACGACGCTGTCAAGTCTGAGGTTTGTCTGCCGGCCCTCTGATCCGGAAAGCACCCCTGGCTCCTCTCAATGACTTTTAATTCCAGGTGGGTCGTGCTGCCGAAATCGTACTCGTAATAAAGAGTCATGCCATCAACCAGGACCCGGACCAAGACATTTGTGTCCAGACCCGTCATTTCCCCGCCTTGGTGCGAATGGCCTGGTCCATTTCCTGCAAGCTTACACTCCTATGCGTATCGGCTTTGATGTGCGGCCAGTCTTTAGGAAAAACTCGCGGCGGCGCGGGATCGGAAAGCAGACGGGACAGCTCATCCGGTATCTGTTGGAGATCAACCAGGATCACTCTTTTGTTCTTTACACTCTTAGAGACGAGTCTCTCTCTTTTCCAGGAACTTATGAATCACGGTCGATTTTTCAGCTCAATCGGCCACAGCGACTGAACTGGCTTGTTGACGCATGCTTTCTACCTGGGCAAATCTGGCGGGATAATATCGACTTATTTCATGCCACGGATCTCACCTCTATCCCCAACCGTTCCACGGCCCAGGTCTGGATAACGGTCCACGACTTAATACCTCTAGTGTTCTGGGAGAAAACCATAGCCACTGTTCCCTGGGACTATCGACATGCTTTGCAGCGGGCTTGGAGACAATTGTCGCGCGTTGACCAGATTGTCACCGTCTCAAACCACTCGAAAAAAGACATCTGTGAGCGCCTCAACATTTCACCAAGCAAGGTTCACGTGCTCTATTCGGGACGCAATGAACAATTCGGTCCTGTTGACCTGCAAGTTGCCACCGATCGGCTGCGTCGGGACTACGGGATTAGCCCACCTTTTCTTTTCTATGTGGGGGGAAGCGACTTCAGGAAGAATCTAGAGAGGCTGGTTGAGGCATATTACCGAATTCGAAAACTGGGTTTTGAGGGAAAGTTGGTCATGGCCGGAGAAACTTTTCGGTGGAACATCTTCGAAACGGTTTCCCTTCGGAAAAAAATCGCAAAGCTCGGTTTGACAGACTGGGTCGAGTTGCCAGGATACGTTCCTGAGGATGATCTCCCTCTTTTCTACTCGGCTTGCGAGATGTTTATCTTCCCGTCTCTTTACGAAGGGTTTGGCTTTCCCGTTCTGGAGGCTATGCAGTGTGGAGCACCCGTATTGGCAGGCCGGGTCTCATCAATACCTGAGGTGGCCGGGGAGGCGGCAGCCTACTTTGAGCCCCGCCAGGTGGAAGACATTGTCTCGGTATTCGATCGGGTCTATGGAGATCCGGAGAAGTTGAAGGAAATGAGACAAAAAGGGTTTGAACAAGCGCGCAGATTTGATTGGAGGCAAACCTCACGCAAGCTGCTTCAACTGTACAGAGAATATGGAGCGGGGTAAAATGGCGTCGCCCTTGGCGTTCTTAGCGTCTTTGCGGTTTGAATTTTTTAGGGAACCGCTAAGGCGCGAAGGACGCAAAGTGGCTCCAGGATAAGTAAACTCAAAACTCTGCTTCGAAAGTCTACTGTGCGGAGGACACCTAATTCATGGCTGTAGCGCGTGGGATCTTTCGGTCGGCCCGCAAAGCATGGATTGCTGTGGCCTTGTATACAGTCTTTCTTTACGCCACTCTTTCGGTATCGTTTGACCTATATTCTTCTGTCTATGACCGGATCGGCCGCGAGGCAATGTCTCGGTGGATGAACATAATGTTCCTGCCGGTGGGTCTGATTTTGCTGCTATTTGTCCTTTTCTTCCTGCCCAGAAAATTTGGAGTTTATTTGTCTTTTTCCTTAATCTGCCTTGGTGTGGCGCTTTGTTTGAATCTTCTCACAATCCCTGCTAAACGTTTTCATTTCTTCCAGTATGCTCCTCTCACCGTTTTGGTTTTCGATGCCTTACGGTTCAGTGTCAAGGATCACTACCTTTATGGGTGGACTCTAGCGACTGTAGCTCTCCTTGGTCTAGGCGATGAAACAATACAGTGGATGCTCCCGTCTCGTTATTTCGGACTGACAGATGTGGCTCTGAACGCCGGGGCGGGCCTGCTCACTTTGGCTTTTATCAGATTCGTCCTGGGAGAAGAAAACTATCCTTGGGGACCACAAAAACTGAAACAATGAGTCCGTCATGTGGTGGCTATTATGAGATCCATTACTTTCTTGCTGGCACTCACTCTACTGACCCCTATTGCCCTGGCCGGAAATGTACTGCTGTTTACCATCGATTCCTGCCGGGCTGACCGATTTGGGGCTTATGGGTATGAGGGTGGCAGCACCCCTCACATGGATGAGTGGGCTAAGACGGGCACCCTTTTCGAGAATGCCTATGCCACCAGTGCCTGGACCGCTCCAGGCCTGGTGTCAATCTTAAGTGGGCTCTATCCCCCCAGCCATGGCATAAACAGTCGCGACCACATGGGTTCTCCTGAACTGCTCACCCTTCTGAAGATTTTCAAGGGGCGAGGTTATCAGGTCCCGAATCTTAATTTTTTTACGTTTGCACCCTACTACAAGAATCTTGGTCTGCCTTCTATTGAGAGCCAATATTTTGGTGCCGGCCAGGGTGAGGAACTCATCAATTGGCTGCAGAAGAATGCGGGCGCCGATCATCCCTCATTCTTCGTTTGGTACCACACTACCATGTTACACCAGCCTTACAATCCTGATCCGGTGGATCTCCCTGCGCCTAGGGAGGAATTGCTCAAAAGTCCAGGGATCAAGGCCGTTATGACGGGTGCCATAGTACCCGTGAGGTCGGTCGAGTTTTCATCTCAAGATCGATCCGTAGTCGACCAACTCTATGAAGCCGAGCTGCGTCGTCTGGACCGCTTTTTTCACAGGGTCTCGGAGACCTTGAAGAACAAGAGCCTCCTGGAGGACACTCTTATTATCCTGACTGCCGATCACGGTGAGGAACTCTTGGATCACGGTTTTGTCGGGCATGCTTCTACGTCCCTTCAAGCCAAGCTTTACGAAGAATTGATTCGCATCCCTCTAATCGTTTCCTGGCCAGGCAAGGTTCCAGCTCAAAAGAGAGTTTCCCGCTCAGTCGATCAGACGGATATCATGCCGACTGTACTCCGGCTCCTCGACTTTGATGTCCCCAGCTTTCTGCAAGGGCAGGACCTTTTCAGCGAGGGAGCGGAGAGGCCTTTATTCTTCGAGTCCGTCATCGCAGGAAACCAGACCACCAGGGAGCGGGAGCACCTCTGGGTCAGGGCGGTGCGAAGCGGTGATCACAAGTATATCTCAACCGGAGAACTCTACAATCTGAAGCAGGATCCACTGGAGGAACGAAACATTGTTCATGAAAAGCCGGCGCTTGCCCAGCGACTGGCACACCAACTCGACAGCTGGCTTGAGGAGCATACGGCCCTTCGTGATAAGCTCTTTCCGACCCGGCCCCAAACATTTTCAGCAACCAAGCCCAAGGAGTGTCCTGGAATCCTAACCCCTGAAAAAGGACAGACCCTGGACTATGACATTCATACCGGCATGCTTCTCTTAGACTGGACCGGCAATAAGGATATTACTTACTTGATTGAATACGATATTGGAGCAGGAGATCATCATGTGGCGGGCCAGTACGAAGTTCGAGGTAATCACCAGCTGGTGGGTCCTTTGCCCCATGAACTCTGGGAGAACTTAAAGGCCTGGAACCCTTTCAAGGTTCGTGTCTCACCCCACTCCATAGAACCTTGCTGGAGCGAATGGGTAGTTTTTCATTTTTAGCATCAACCATACCGTCCCCGGGGTGGGCGTTAGGGGAACCGCGAAGACGCGAAGGACGCGAGGACGGTGGCTGCCGCTATTGATTCTAGCGCGGTTTCAGCTTGGCGTTCTGGGCGTCTTTGCGGTTCCAATTTTTTAGGGGAACCGCTAAGGCGCGAAGGACGCAAAGGGGCACAAGTTGTGCCTATGCCTGCTATTATGGTATGTGGTGATTCCTACAGTTACGATAATCGTTATCAATTACAATGGCGAGCAGTGGATCAGTGAATGTCTTGATTCGATTTTTGCCCAGTCACGTCAGCCCGAAGAAGTTCTCGTAGTCGATAACGCTTCCTCCGACCACAGCCTTGCTTTAATCCGGACCTCATTTCCTCAAGTCAAGCTGATCAGTTTGCCCAAAAACGTAGGCTTCGCCGCTGCCTGCAATCGCGGGATTATACAAGCCAGGGGAGACCTGGTTGCTATCTTAAATAATGACCTGGCACTCGACTCGCGCTGGTTAGCATACCTGCTGGCTGAAAACTCGGGGCAATGGGACTTCTGGGCCTCCAAAATCCTCTTTGCCTCTGAGCCCGGCCGGGTCGACAGCGCCGGTGATGCCATGGCTATCGTGGGAGCCGCTTACAAGATCGGCCATGGAGATCCTGCCGGCCGGCATATGAAAGCACGCGAGGTCTTTGGACCCTGTGCTGCTGCTGCGCTTTACAGGAGGTCACTGCTTGAAGCTGTAGGTGGCTTTGATGCTGATTTCTTCCTTATCTATGAGGATGCCGACCTGAACATGCGCGCCCGGCTTCAAGGTTATCGATGTCTTTATGTCCCGCAGGCGATCGCCTTTCATCGCCTCAATTCCGCTATCCGGACCTTCAGTCATCACTACGTCTTTTATGGGCATCGCAACTCCGAATACGTTTTCTGGAAGAATATGCCCGGCACTCTCCTTTTTCTTTATTTACCCGAGCGAATTATCTTCAATTTGTTGTCCTTTGTGTTCTTCCTTTTCAAGGGTCGTGCCGGATCCTTTCTACAGGCTAAAGTAGATTTTGTAAGGCAATTTCCGGCAGTGATGCGAAAACGTGGTCAAATTCAGCAGGCACGCAAATTAAGTCCCGCACAGTTCCGGAGTCTCCTTGACCGGAATTGGATAAAGTACCGACGAAAGGTGCTGGTGACTGATTGAAAAAGCTTACCGTCGTCATTGCCAACTACAATTCCCGGGACTATCTGGAAAAATGCCTGGAAAGCCTCTACCAGGAAACCAAAAAAACGGACTACCAGGTGGTGGTGGTCGATAATGCCTCTCGAGACTCAGATTTTTCCAGTCTTGAAAACAGACATTCCAATCTACACTTCCTTTTGAATGAAACCAATCTTGGGTTCGCGACTGCCTGCAATCAGGGGATCAGGTTCCTTTCGGCGGAATTTTACCTGCTGTTGAACCCGGACTGCCAAATCTTAGATGGAGCAATCGACAAAAGCTTGAAATTCTTGGAAGCTCACCCGGAGGTGGGAATCGTCGGTTGTCGGGTCAATAACCCGGATGGGTCTCTTCAGCTGGCCTGCCGCCGCACTATTCCACGGCCCTCTACTGCCCTCTATCGTCTCTTGAAACTGAGTTTCTTGTTTCCCGCCAGCAAGAGATTCGGGCGCTACAACTTGACCTACCTGGACGAGGGACGGACTCACGAGGTGGAAGCGGTTTCGGGGTCGTTTCTGATGTTTCCAAACGCACTGTTGGACGCCATCGGTTATCTAGACGAGTCATTCTTTCTATATGGAGAAGATTTGGACTTTTGCTATCGGGCGTTTTTGAAAGGATGGAAAGTTTATTATTATCCAGAGGCCGAGATCATCCATCACAAAGGGCGGAGTTCCAGGAGGGACGCCGGGAGAGGCCGACGCCATTTTTACGATGCGATGGAAATCTTTTATCGTAAGCACTACTACACTCAGGCCAGTTTCTTTCAGAAGCTCCTGGTCCTGGCAGGGCTTCGTGTCATGCGCGTTATTGGTGGCTAGCTCCTTATTCTCATCGATGTGGTGGAACGCTACTTCCCCGACGGTAACTGCTCCTAAACTCATTCGCGTCGATTCGCGTTCGTTCGCGGGCTAAAAATTCTGTGTGATGCGGTGAAAGCAATTCATCCTAGAGAAGACTTAGGGTCTACAAGGTGGTCCATGGCCTCGGGGAGAATTGCGAGGTCTTCAGAATCTCTGCTACAGCACATTCTCACCTGGGTAGGGCTCAGGAATCTGAACTTATCCGAGCACATCCCTCTCGTAATATTTGTGGACGTATTGATTGGGGTCTTTTCTTATCTTCTGGCATTTCTGGCAAGGTCTGTGATTCCGCTGCCCTTCACCCAGGAACTCATGCCATTGGATCGATTTTTTGTGGTGAAGCATTACTGGTGGGTACTGGTATCCAGTCAGGTCCTGCTTTTGTTTCTCATGGATGCTTATCACGAAATTCCCCTAAAAAGATTTCGAGAGTTGGTGTGGAGCGCTTTTGCAGCCAGCGGCCTTCAGGCCTTAGGACTGACATCTATCTATTTCTTTACAGCAAACCTTCTATTTCCTCGTTCCGTCTTAGTTATTCACTGGATTTTGAACACGTCAGGCGTCGTTTTCTGGCGGATGGTGATTCAGCAGACGGTGTCCCATAAGGCAAGACACTGCTTGCTGGTAGGATCGGCAAGAGGGCTGGAACAGTTGCTTGTTGAGTTGCATCAGAGACCCCAGATTGGCCTGGAAATAGTAGGATTGATCTCCGACTCGGTGCCGGAAGGGACACGCATTTGTGGCCGCCCCGTCTTAGGGTCGCGGGAGCGACTTGCTGAGGTGGTAGGCCGTCACGGAATTCAGGAAGTCCTTCTGATGCCGGAGGGGCCCTGGCACGATCAATTCCTGGATACGATCACCGGATTGGAGTCGGTCAATGCCCGAGTACACATTGTGCCCTCTGTCTACGAGATCCTGATCGGGAGCATCAAGCATTTCAATGTTCAAGATGTTCCTTTGATCGAAATTGTAAAAGATCCCGATGATCCAATCAGCGCAGTTTTTATGCGATTGCGCGATCTGGTGGTTTCGATGATTCTCTTGATTTTGTTTGCTCCTTTAGGGCTCTTGATTGCAGTCGGCATTCGGCTCTCGGACGGCGGAGGCATTTTTTACACTCAGGAGCGAATTGGGCAAGGCGGCCAGGTTTTTCGTCTCTATAAGTTTAGAACTATGCAAGAGGGGGCAGAACACGATAGTGGTCCTACCTTAACGGAACAAGGAGATCCGCGTCTGACTCGGATCGGGGCCCTCTTACGTCGTTATCGACTGGACGAGATACCACAACTCCTTAATGTGCTTAAGAACGAGATGAGCCTGGTGGGTCCCCGACCCGAGAGGCCGGAGTTTGTCCGTTCTTTTAGCGAGACCATTCGCGGTTACGATGGGAGACATAAAATCAAACCGGGAATCACGGGACTTGCACAGATTCGTGCCCGTTACCATTCGGATCCGGAGATCAAGCTGAAGTACGACTTGGCCTATATATGTAATCGCTCCCTCTTGCTCGACCTAGTGATTTTGGTCGAGACTGTTCGAATCATGCTGGGGAAAAAGGGGCTGTGAGCTACATGTTAAGCAAATCCGGCTCACAAGAGGCTGTTTCCTTGTCAAAATGACAAAATCGCGGCTTCAAGATTTGGCTATCCGGAGCCAGCTCCCCTCAGCTTGGCCACACAGGTCGCTGGCGCCGCATTTCCTAAAGAAGAATGCGGTCTTATCAACGGCGGGGCGGCCGATATGTCATCCGGGTGGACAAGCAGAGCGGTGAACCTGAGGTTGTATAACGTTGAGCGAGATCGGACGAGCCGGTCGCGAACAGGCGGCGCTTACCCCCACAAAAAGCTCAGAAGACCAGAAGATGAAGGATCAAGGAAAACGGCAAGAGATCCCGGGGATGGTTTGTAGAACGGCAGCAACATTTTAGCGGTAGACATCCTTGCGGTGGCCGACTTTGACAATACGAATGATCCTAGCTTGATCTGCCACGGAGCATACGATCCGGTAATTTCCCTGCCGCACGCGGTATCGATCTTGGCCCGAGAGTTTTTCGCCGCCCGGCGGTCGAGGGTCGTTTGCAAGACCCTTGATGCGATCAACGAGGCGACGGCGATCCTTCTTGTAGGGAATGGCTTCAATCTCTTTGACAGCGGACGGTTTGATCAGAAGCTTATATCGTGCCACGTCGCCTTAGATCCTTCAGGACGCGCTCGAAAACCAGATCTGGTTCGCCGGCACGCTGTTCGAAGGCCGTGAGGTCGTCGGCATCTTCGGCCAGGCTCAGCCCGACTGCCTCGTTGACCAGCTCCGACATCGATCTGTCTGTTTCTGCAGCCTTAACACGCAAGGCCCGATGGATCTCGGGTTGAAAATATATGGTGGCTCTCTTTGGTGTAGCTCCCATGTCTTTTTAGGATTGTAACGGTAAAACGTTTTGACGTCAACTCCGCTCCGCCAGCTCCTTATAGATTTCAACCGTCTCCTGCGCCGTTTTCTGCCAGGAGAATTCTTTGGCTCTGGCTAATCCGCGACTAATATAGTCCTCGCGATTACCGAGGATCCTCCTCACTCCCCGGGCAAGCTCCTCTGCCTCAGGTGCGACCAGCACACCTGCCTCCCCTAAAACCTCCGGTAAACAGGAACAGTTAGAAGCGACTACCGGCAAAGCACATGCCATGGCTTCAAGAAGCGGTAATCCGAAACCCTCGTACAGAGAGGGGTAAATGAACACGGTTGCCGCCGAATAGACCCCCTTCAGCTGTTTCGGACTTAAGCCGGAAAACCGGTAGGGCCAATCAGCAAACGGTTCCCCACCTGCTAAAATCCTTCCCACCAACACTAAAGGCACTTTTAGCCTCTCCGCCGCCGCCGCTGCCTCGCCAATGTTTCTGCGAGTGTGGATGTCTCCCACATGCAGCAGGAAGCTTTCCGGCAAGTGCAGCTCTCTCCTTACTTTCTCCGCCAGACCACGATCCTTCTCGAAAAACGGCGACACTCCGTGGTACACACGACGAATTCTATCCTTAAGGTGAGGAAAAAGGCGCAGGATTTCTCGTCCAGAAAAATCGGAGCAGACAATAATGCGGTCAGCGCGCTTGAGTGAGGCAAGGTAGTAGCTCTTGCGAAAACTATCCAGCCGATAGGGATACCACTGCTCGTGAACCAGATGCGTCACATCATGGACACTGAGCACCAGCGGACAAAAATTTGCTAAGGGAGCGGTGTAGGCCGGAGCATGGTAGAGACTCCAGCGGCGGGCAAGCTGCGCGAAAGGGACTCTAAGCTGGTTCCAGAGAAAATTGTTCCGGGGAATCGCGTAATCAATGCAATCGAGAAAAGGAATCCGCTTGAGCAAATTCGCCACGTAGGTGGCTATCCCAGGTGGACCGTTCTTGAGTGCTCGGCAGTCAATTCCTACTTTCATTGTAAATGTTCCCGCGTCCACAACACCGACCTTCGGTCCTCATTTCTACCTGGAATATTAAACTAATCGGGTAGATTCGGCTCCGTCATTTTTTTCATGGGGCCACCGTTATGCTTCGTCGCACCACCCATGTGTACGATGTACACATGAGTTGGGAAGACGAGTTCCAACGCCGAATGGATGTTCTACTGGAGACTATTCGCGTTTTTCGCGGGCTAAAAATTTCGCGTTAATCCGTGAAGATCCGCGCTAATCTGTGGGATATGAAAAGAAAAGCCCTCACAGGAGAAGGTCGGGGAGCATTTAGATTACCCGGATTCACACACATAAGCGCGGATGAACACGGATGAACCTTTGCCGAGGGTAGTGCCTTGGTGTACAATGTGGTCACAACCTGAAAAGGCATAACGATGACACAAATCACGGTAGGTATCCGAGAACTAAAAACACGGCTGAGTAGCTACCTGCGGCAAGTCAAGGGCGGAGTCACCTTGCTCATCACGGAGCGTGGTAAACCTGTGGGGCGCATTCTGCCTGTGCCCACTTCGATGGAAGAGCGAGTGCAGGGGCTTGTTGAAGCGAAGCTTCTCAGCTGGAATGGCCACAGGGTAGCGAGTAGCGTCCCGGTGCCTCGAGTACGAGCTCAGCAGACAGTGGCGGAACTGTTATTAGAAGATCGAGAATGATCTGCTACCTGGATGCGAGCGCCCTGGTCAAGCGCTATGTAGTGGAACCTGGCTCGAAAGAGGTTTCTCGGGTTATAGCGGAGGCAGAAACAGTAGGGACGGCAGTGATTAGTCTTGTCGAGGTGTCCGCGGCCCTGGCAAAGGCCGCGCGACTGGGCTTGCTGGCACGCAATGATGCGCTGTCAAGTTACGAAATTTTCAAGAATGAGTGGCCTGATTTTGTGCGCCTGCAAATCACCGAATTTGCCATGGAGCGTGCAGCTCGCTTGGCCTGGGAATATGATTTGCGAGGCTATGACGCTGTTCACCTGGCAGAAGCGTTGATCTGGCAAGAAGCGATGGATGCCCCCGTGACGATGGCAGTGTTTGACCGTCGTCTCTGGGGGGCGGCGAAACGAGTCAGCCTAATTCCTTTTCCGAGTGACCTTCCGACCCTCCTCGCGTCATGGAAGGTGAGGTAAACTGCTGGGGGGGGCAGCCCGCCGGGCAGGGCGACAGGGCAAAAGTTTGAACCAGATTGCGCTTGAAGCCCTCCAGGCCCTGGTGGGATTGGGCCGGAAACCAATTCGCTACCACCTCTTGGACTCCCTCGCAGGAAGCTGGTTGGAAGACCCTGAATTTGAAGAGGCTATCCGAGTACAGGACCAAGTCGATCCGGGGCCTTTGCAGTGAGAGTTGCCTTAGACAACAACACTCGCCTTTTTCACCAGCTTAGAAAGCAAAGGACACCCTTCCCGACCAACGATCTTTAGATTGCCGCCCTTGTCGTCCAACACGATCTGGTGCTGTGCGCCCGGGTGAAGGTTGGAGCTCACAGCTTGAAAGGAGCGCCATTCTCACCAGAGATTTACATCCAGATGGAAGGAAATGTATAATTTTGTTGTACAGCAATCAAGAGTCTCCACTATGAGCCCAAAACGTAAACTTCTCACCGTTTCTCTTCCCCCTGATCTGGCCAGGAAGTTCGACAAGCTGGCTCGGGGCGAGGGCAAAAACAAAAGTCAGCTCTTCCGGGAGATGTTCCGCACCTATGAGCAGCACCGTCGGGAACGTGAATTCTATGAGCTCCAGCGTTACGGTGCCGGCGAGGCTCGAAAGATGGGTATCCTGACTGAAGCCGATGTTGAAGCATTAGTGTTTCAGGACCGCTGACGGGTGCGGGTTGTTTTCGATACAAACATTTTTATCTCTGCGTTCGTCATTCCAGGCGGCAATGCACAAAAAGCATATCTTGAGGCCGTCCGGGGGACCTTTGAGCTTCTCACCTCTGTGGCCATTCTCACTGAAACTGCGAATACCCTTCGCACCAAGTTTGCGTGGTCAGACTACAAGATCCAACAGCAGGTTCGAGCCATCAGCAAAACCGCGACAGTCGTCAAGACCCAGCCTTACATTCACGTCCCTCGCAGATGAGCCGCACAATCGAATCCTGGAATGTGCACTCCTTGCCGAGGCCGACCTGATCGTGACGGGAGACCAACATCTGCTTTCTTTGCGAGAGTACCGGAAGAT
>JALLOM010000086.1 GCA_027717865.1 Acidobacteria bacterium AH-259-O06
GGTCTTAGTGGCAGCAATGGTCGCTGCAACATCCCTATTACTTCCGGCCGAGGCCCATGCCCAGCACTACGGGCATGGTTTTGGTCACGGTGGTTACGGGCATGGTTTTGGTTACGGTGGTTACGGGCATGGTTTTGGTTATGGTGGTTACGGGCATGGTTTTGGTTACGGTGGTTACGGGCCAAACCAGTACTCCAATGACGGAGCCGTTCGGATCGAAGTAGGCCCGAAGAAATCCCGTAAGGACATTCAAGTTTATGTGGACGAGGGGCACGCCGGTGTCGTAAATGACTTCGACGGGGCCTTTCAGAGGCTTTATCTCCCTCTGGGAAAAAACGAAATAGAGCTTAGACTTGACGGATATAAAACCATCCGGTTGGCCATTTTTGTCAGTCCCGGTAAAACCTACCACATTCGCGGGCAGATGGAGCCACTTGCCTAAATTAGGAAAACACCCAATTAGCGGGCGGCCGACCAGATGAAGGAGGAACGCCGCCGGAGCCATCACAACACTCGCGTCATCGTGCCGAGTCTGGAAAGCCTCTCCATGAGGAGGGGCTTTCCTCTCTCTGCCCGGTGACTTCAGCAGGCGCGTCCTATCCGAAAATTCGGCCGTGCTTGATAAAGGTCTGCATGTACTCGTGCTTCAGGGGCAAGTTCTTGCTGAAGCTGGCATCGATACCAAGTTTCGTGGCGGAGTAGGCCATGAACACGGTCACAACAGCAAAAATCCCGATGACCCAGCGCCGCCGGTTGAATACCCGGTTTTCGAGATTCGAGATGATTGAGGCGGTTGTCATTTCCGTTTCCTACTCAAGGAAAGTTCGGATTTTCCTCCACTTCATACTCGTTTGGGGGGAGTTTCCTCACTCCAAATTCGCCCATCACGATCAGTGTGCCATCCTCCGCCTGCAGGACAGTGGCAATTCCCTGTCTGTCTGCTTGCTGCCGAAGGGTGAAGCTGCGGCCCTGGTTCTGGCTGACCAGAAGCGTGCCGCCCAGACCCGCCACAATGATGGTGCCGTCGCTCAAGCGCAGACCGTCCGTAAGCATTGCCTCGGTGGCGGTCTCCATCTCCTGCCATGTTTGGCCCGCGTCGTCGGACCGGAACAGATGGCCGCGCAGCCCAAATAGCAGGAGCGAATCATTCTCCAACGGCAATGTGCCAAAGAACGAACCCGGGTAAGGTGAAGGCAGCGAGACCCAGGTTTTGCCATCGTCATCCGAGCGATAGATGGTGCCTGCCTCCGCCGCAATATAAAGGCGTCCCGTGCCGGATCTGGCGATATGATTGAGATGAAAATCGTACCCCTCCCCGAGGTCATCGTCCTCTTCACTGGAATCGTCTTGCGGGCCGATCTCGTGAGCTGACCAAGTATCACCGCCGTCGGCCGTCATGAGAAAAAGTCCGTAGGCACCGATCGCAAAACCGTTTTTTGCGTCCCTGAACCAGACATCCAGAAAGGGTCGCTCCTGTTCCGGTGCATAGTAAAGGCGCTCCCAGTTTTGGCCCCCATCTTTTGTGCGGAGGATAATTGCGTCATGGCCAACCGCCCAGCCCAGGTTCTTGTCATGAAAAAAAACACCGGTCAGGGTGGCTTGTGTCGGAACATTCGCCTGGCGCCAGGACTGGCCTTGATTCTCGGATAACAGGATATGGCCTCGTTCTCCCACTGCCACCATAAGTCCGTCTACGGACACGCCATCCAGGAGAAGGGAGCGAGAGGCAAGCGGCGCCCTGACGGAGAACTCAAGCTGTGCTGGTGCGGCCTCTTGAGCAAGAGCGCGGCGGGGCGAAATGCCGACGACAAGCACAAGACAAGCAAAAACAATCAGTGGCTTCAGAGACAGGGTTGCCCAAGGCGAAAAGCGGGATGAGAGACTTTGAGTCCGTGGCGTGGGACAACGAAACGCAAATAAAACTATCCCTTCTTCGGAGGGCCTCATAGAAATATATCCTCACCTCTGTTCAGGCCGAGGACCGACCTGACCGGGCCATCCCACTGTCCAGCCAGAAAGCGGCTAGCGCCGTCCTGCTCGGCGAAGTGCCGCTGGTGTATAGTCCTTTAGAGTACGCTCAATGTCGAAGTCGTACATGGAGCTCTCATTATCGAGTCCGAAGGCCAGATAGCGGCCTGACTGAAGGTCGGTGTGGACCTCGAGCGTGCTCCACAGCATGGGAATGTCATAATAGTTGATCACGTGACCTTCCGAGACGCGCCACAACTGGTCACGGTTGTCGTATTGGTCCACCACCAGGATCTGCCAGCTGTCTTCATCCACATAAAAGGTGCGTCGCTTGTAGATGTGCCGTTTGCCCTCCTTGAGGGTGGCGTCGACCACCCACACTCGGTGAAGCTCATAGCGGAGGTGGTCCGGGTTGATGTGCAGCGGCGTCAGAATGTCCTTGTACCTGAGGGAGTCGCTGTGCAGCTTGTAGGAGTTGTAGGGGACGTAGAATTCCTTCTTCCCGAGCAGCTTCCAATCGTAACGGTCCACAGCGACAGCTCGGTCACGAGGGCCGTGCCCACGGCGACGGAAGGCTCGAGTTCGAGCAAGACGATGAAGAGCGGCGAAAAAAAGACGGCGCCCCCAATCCCACTCGCCATGGCTATCGTCGCGATGAGAACTGAGACTGGAAACAGGTACCAATACTCAAAATTCACGACACCGCCGGTTGGGGGTATGGCTTCATTAATCTTTGCCCGGTGGGCAGCAGCGCTCTCCCGCTAGTATTGTCCGAGCTGTAGCCATAAGATTCTCAGTGGTAAACCCGAACTGTTTGAGAAGATCCTTGAGCGGAGCTGATGCACCGAAGTGTCGACGGGCAATGATGGCCCCGTCAATTCCAACATATCGACGCCAGCCCAACGAGGAGCCTGCCTCTATTGCCACTCGAAGGTTTTGTCCCATCACTCCCAGCCCAAGCATTCCAAATTTGGCTACGCCAATCTCTGCCTCTACCTGTGACATCTTCATGACCTCCCAATCCAAAAGAAGCAACTCACAATGGCCGAAAAGATTCTTCGCTTTTTTGCCTGCCACACCCTTGCTTTCAGCCTCAGGCTGTTGCCTCAATTGCCTCTTTCACGGCGCTGAGCAATGTTTTCAAACCGGTCTCGATATCTTGTCCCAGGTGGAAACGAATCACACGCCGATTGCGCTGGGCAAGAGACTGGAAGTCACCAAGCGCCTGAGCCTGCTTGAGTACTCCAAAGGTGTAAGGCTGGTCCGGAATGGAAAGATCCTGGCTGTCCGTAGCGGTAATCTGGATAAATATTCCGTTGTCGGCTCCACCCTTGTGCAGTTGGCCAGTGGAATGGAGAAAGCGCGGCCCGTAGCCCACAGTGGTCGCTGTTTTGTGTGCGCTGCGTATTTCAGCCCGGATCTCGCCCAGCAACTGGGCGTGAGCACCTGTCTCGGGAATGTAGGCGGTCAAGGCCACATAGTCACCCTTCTTAGCCTGTGAAAGATGGGCTCCCACATAGCCGGTCAGTGTTTCGCTCTCCGGTTGGAGCGTAGCTTTCGTCTTCGAGTCACCATAGATTCGGCAGCCATTCCCCTCAAAGAGTAGCTCTTGCTCCGGTAGCTTGCTCTCATCTCGGTACACTTCGAGTAAGTTCTTGGTATTGTCCTTGCTCTCCTGCACATTGGGCTGATCGAAGGGATTAATCTCCAGCAGAGCTCCAGCCAGTGCGGTGGCCAATTCCCACAGGAAAAACTCCCGCCCTACACTCAGGCCGTCTCGCAGTACTTGGCAAACGACCGGATGGCCTGCCTTCTCCAGAGCCTCAAGTTTGGCTTCCGTGTCTTTGTTTGATGCATCACTTGTGCGAATGTAGACAAAGACCCGGTCGTCTCCGTAAACGCCGGGGTCACCCAGGGGTTCTCCGGCCACCGGTAATAGTCCACGACCTTCTTTGCCGGTGCTTTCGGCTATCAGCTGTTCGATCCAAAGTCCGAGAGATTCAAGGGGGGGAGGTGTGATGAAGGTGATCTTGTCTCGGCCCTGTCTGGCCAGTTGACCCAGGGTTGCTGCAAGTCGGGCTGCTGGATTTTCAGCGGTCGGCACGCACCTCTCGCAGGCTTCACAGGCAGAAGTGGCTCTTTCCAGGATCTCTTTCACATCCAGTCCCATCAAGGCGGCAGGTACCATGCCAAAGAAAGACAGAGCAGAGTAGCGTCCACCGATGTCGGCCATATTTCGGAACACACGCCGAAAACCTTTCTCTTCCGCAATCTGCTCCAGTTTCGTCCCGGGATCCGTGATGGCAATAAAGTTTCTACCTGGCTGATCCGGTTTTACTTGGGCGACTTTGTCGAAGAAATACTGGTAAAACATTAGGGGCTCGGTCGTGGTTCCCGACTTACTGGCTACGATGAACAAAGTCCTGGAAACATCAACGGCCTCCTCCATACTCCTGACCGTGGCCGGATCGGTGCTGTCCAGAACCAAAAGCTGTGGATATCCTTTGATCTTCCCGAAGGTTCGTCGCAAAACTTCCGGGCACAGGCTACTGCCACCCATACCAAGCAGCATGACGTGATCGAAACCCTCGCTGCGCACCCGGTCGGCAAAAGCCTTAAGTTCCTCCGCGTTCTCAAGGATGGTTCCGGCCACCGTTAACCAGCCCAGTGAATTACGGATGATCTCTTGGTGCTGAGGGTCGTCTTTCCAAAGAGAAAGGTCCTTACGCCACAGACGCCGGATGAACTGCTGCTGATCCATATCCTTGATCGTCTCCAGCACCGCTTCGTTGAACTGTCCAAGTGAGAGTGATTGCCGCTCAACGATGCTGCTGATGGTGGCCTCGCGCTTCTCGTCGATGGTTTTTATTAGCTTCTCAAAAGGTTCCACAAAGCCCTTGAGGCCTGCCGCTAGGAGTTCCTCCGTGACCTGGTCTAGGTCGGTACCCACTTCTGCAAGCATGGACAGAGCTTTTCGTGCACCGTCGAGATCTTTCTCCAATGTGAGACTCACCTGGCCATGATCCCGGAAGGCGGTATAGGTGGTAGGTGGAACGGTGTTGACTGTTTCAGGGCCGATCAAGGACTCCACGTAGAGCACGTCGCTGTAATCCGGGTTTTTGGTACCCGTTGAGGCCCACAGCACTCGCTGCGCACGAGCTCCTTTCTCTTTAAGTGCCCGAAATCGATCACCGCCGAAGATCTCTTTGAAATCCTGGTAGGCCAGTTTGGCGTTGGCAATGGCCACTTTTCCTAGCAACGAGGAGAGTTGTGCCTTTTCCTTTGCGTCTGCCGAATGTCGGATCTGCGATCCCAACGCGTTGTCAACGGCAGTGTCAATACGACTGACAAAGAAACTGGCCACTGAAGCCACGTGGTCAATTGGCTTCCCTCCAGCTGCCCGTTTTTCCAATCCTACAATGAAGGCTTCGGCAACCTCCTGGTAACGGTTCCGAGAGAAAATCAGCGTGACGTTGACATTGATGCCGGCGGAAATAAGTTCTTGGATTGCGGGAAGACCTTCTGGGGTTGCTGGAACCTTGATCATGACATTTTTACGATCGAGCTGTTCCCACAAGCCCTTGGCTTCATCAATCGTTCTCTCGGTGTCCTGAGCCAGCAGTGGCGACACCTCCAGGCTGACATACCCGTCTAGCCTGTCGGTCCTCTCGTAAACCGGCTGCAGTAGGTCGGCGGCCATCTGAATGTCTTCCACCGCCAAGATCTCGTAGATCTCCTCCGCGTTCTTTCCTTGTTTGGCCAGCTCCTTTAAAGATTCGTTGTAGTCGGTACTGCCTGCAATAGCCTTCTCAAAGATGGCAGGATTGGAGGTCACACCCCGCAGAGCATCTCCCTCAATTTTGGCCTCGAGGTCACCTGTCAGAATCAAGGAACGACGTATGTTGTCATACCAAATACTTTGACCCAGCTTTTGTAATTCGACAAGTGGATTTGCAGCCATAACTTCTCCCCTCCTTACAAGGATCTACTGACAGGAACTAGTCGAAACTGCCAGTGGCTCCTCGAAATCCATGCAACGCTTGTTTGACACCCCACTTGACGACACGCATGTTGTCGTAACAATACCCCAGGATGTAATTGCACGTGGAAAGGCAATGCTTCATGCAGCTCTTCTTCATCTCATCCAGCTGCTTGACATCGAACTTGTGATTCCCGACGGTTCCCCAGTCATAAGTTGCGGAATACATGGGAAAGCAGGGAGCTAGCGTGCCGTCGGTACGAATGATCAGGGAGTTCTGTCCTGCTCGACAGTTCCAATCCTTCTTCACTTCTCCGCGCATCAAATCCTTCATATCTTTCAGGTGTTGTACCGGGTTCACCATTTTGTAACCCTGGCGTTGTTTGTCTATCAGATAGTCCAGCAGGTCGTCGACCTTGCCGTAATCTTCGGGACGCAGATAAGTGCTGTTGTCATCATAATGTTTGAAGTGGCTCTGCTCGATCATGGGTGCTTCGTTAATGTGATAGTCCGTTGCGATGCCGTTGTCTCGCGCGATCTCAGTTAGCTGCTTCACATCATCCATGTTGATGTGCGTGATGTTGATGTTAAACATCACCGAGTATCCGTAGCGGCGCTGCCTCTTAACCAAGTGGTCAAAGTAAGGCCGAATGGGGTTGAACGCCTTTGGCAGCTGGGGTCTTTCTTCTACGGAATCGACCGCCAGGTTGACGGTGGCCAGGCCGGCATCGCCGAGCCGGTCAATCACCGGCGGTTTCATCAGCCGTCCGTTCGTCGGCAGGTAGACGAAAAAGCCCTTCTTGGCGGCAGCGTAATAGACAACCTTATGGATGAAGTCTGGCCGCAAAAGCGGTTCACCGCCCATTAGGGCGAGCACCCGGGACCCAATGGAGTGGAGCCAGTTGATGGAGCGCCTGGCCGTGTCCTCCGTCATGCCTTTGACCTTGTTGTTAAAGGACCAGCAGTAGTGACAATCCAAATTGCATTTATAGTCGGTAAATAAGTAAGGGATTATGGGCCTAAGCTCGCTCCTGTGCCAGCGCGACTTGACATAGGGAATCGCCCAAGTCAGGGCGGCGCGAATGGCGTTAAGATTCTGATACTTGGACTCGGATAGCTCTTCCCCATCGCCGTTAGGGCGCTGTGGGAATATGGGATCGGGCAGCCTTTGATTTGCGGCCGCCGGCTCCACCGTCAGTCTTGTCCTCGGTTCCACAAGCAGCTCGTGGAGCTCAACATCGACCCGAAAGGGTGATGTGGATGTGAATGTGTCTTGGGTTTGATGATGTTGTGCCATAATGTCACCTTTCTTCCGTTGTGAGTATTGTCAAAAGTTTTGGCCATTGAGCCGCTAATTTAGTGATTTGTCTAACTCAATTGGCAGTTCCCCAGCATCCTCCAATTGATCCAGGATTTCCGCTTTCGTCAAATGTGGATGGTCATAGGAGACCTGTTGATCATTCGGTTCGACCCAGCAAATCACAATTCAGACGAGCACTTTAGTTTTTAGCCTTTTCATACGATTAAGTATAGACACGGCGAAAGGGTGCCACAAGCCAAAACTTGGGTCGTCGCAGTGAGTTTCAGGCGATCGTGGGACGCCACGGTGAGCTCCCGATCGACTCGCCCGCCCTCGGGCCTATTTAGACTATCACTGGTTTGACCAACTGGACGGGCAGGGAGTGTTCTTTGTGACGCGCATGAAGAAAAATGCCTGCTACACAGTGCGTGGGCGGCGAAGGGTGGACAGATGCTCCGGCAGGAAGTCGACCTCCATCATACTGGAGTTCGTGAGATAATCCACGCTCTTGAGGCGCGGGAAGGGCGGCACGAACGCCCGTGCTCCCACGTTGATGAAAATCTTGTCGGCTTCCAACTGCTCCTCGCCGACATTGACCGTGTGGGGTCCTGCAAATCGGGCATGCCCTTCGGATACTGTGCAGTTCTCCAAGCCCTTCGTCCACTTTTCGACCCCCTGGTTGGACTTTCCGACCACGACATCTTTGCGTGCTTTGACCTTCTTCATGTCCACTGCACAGAGCCGTTGATCATGACACCGTAGTCTTCACCGCGCCGGGCCATGTAAGCCGCTCGAGCACTGGCCACCAGGGTCTTGGTGGGAATGCATCCGGTGTTCACACAGGTCCCACCGAAGAGTTTGCGCTCGATGACAGCGACCTTCATTCCCTCGCCGGCCAATCTGGCTGCCAGCGACGGTCCCGACTGCCCGGTGCCGATAATGAATGGCGTCATACTTGGTTGCCATGTTCACTCCTTGTCCACTAACCTTTGAGGTCGCCCAGACGAACCTCTCAATAGGCCCCTTCAGCTTTCAATCGAATCATCAAGGCTTGCGCTCGATTCCTACTATTGTGGGTTTCATCGGATCACGCTGAATGAATACATCCACGCTGTTTTTCCACTCGGAATGGTCCGTACCGAGCGTGCTCAACCGCACCATCAAATAGGGCGCCTGCTCTTGAGGAATCGAAAGAGAGGGCTTCGAGACAGAAACCAGCTCCGTGAGTTCTTCCAATGACTGCGTTTGATTGTTAAAGCGGAACCACTGGTGCTCATAGGAGCTCGAGGAAGCCAAGCCGGCTTCCAGGCCCAGGTTCTTGAACTGCAATCGATGCCCGTCGGATCCTTCCACGACTTGAAAGTCGGCCACAGGATTCGTCTGACTCAGGTAATAGCGCACGATCTTGTCGCGTCGCTTGATCAGCGTCTCGACCAAATAGTTTTCCGCCTGCGCGTCCGCGATTCGGCCCGTTTCCACCAGAGCGCGGATCATTTCGTCCGAAAATCGTATCACGATGCGCGTGGCCCAGAAGGCGTCCTCGATCTGCATCCGCTCAAAGGCGGGATTCGGGTATTCGGGCTTCCACAGCTGGGGCTCAAAGAAATCCCCCTCGAAGCGCCCGACGGCCGGGTAGTCCGGGTATTTGACATGCCGCCAGCGACGGTCCCAGAGACCCAGCGTGAAAGCAGACTTCAAAGCAGGACCCCATTCGAGAATGTATTCATTGCCCGCTCGCCGACTTTGTACTTTGATGCTTCCACTCCCCAGACAGGAGCCGAAATCGAGCAGGTGGTGTTTCACATGGCCTTTGTCCGGCTCACCCACATACATATCCAGCGAGTTGATGCTGCGGCTGTCGTCGTGGTTCAGCCAGGCGGAAAAGACCCGCAGCCCCCGGAGTTCACGCCGGTTCTGATGGAGAAAGATGTCGTTGGGATCGTCGCGGCGCGTTCCGAAATACTTGAAAGGTCCCAAAGGTCTGCCGGCGAGTCTGCGGCTGGCCACCACCGGCGTTCTGCCATCTGGCCCCTGAAAAACCTTTTGGAATATCTTGTCAACATCCGCCTCCCTAACCGGTCTTTCCTTCCCCTCCTCATCAACGAAAAGAGCTACCTGATGCTGATGCCTATTGATCTCACAGCCTCTGCCACAATGGCCTTCATCGGGTGAGATGACCAAGTGTTGACGTCGAATAAAGCTCAGGTAGTTCTCCGGGACGTTGTATCCAAAGGAGTAGAAGAACTTCGTTGCAATGACCTCGGTTGAAGTGGTCAACTGAGGATGGCCAGCAGGATCGAACTTGATAAAGTAGACATCGCCTCGTGCGTCACGGATGGTAAAACCTGGCGTGATTCCCTCAGATTTCACACCAAGAATGAGCCAAGGCTGGGACTGCTCCGGACCATCGACCTGATCGGGACCTCGGACGAGCTCCGGAGGCGTCATTGCCCGTTTCCCCATGCGATTGGTAAACCAACTGGAATCCGGTACCTCTCCCAGCGTATTCACATTCTCAGCTTTAGAGATCTTTTCGTCCTTGTCTGGACGACGAGAGAAAGTGTTTTCCAGGAAGTCGAAAATCTGGCTCAGATCCGCGGGCTTGGGTTGAGGAATTGAGAGCTGGTCAGGATCGACCACGAGGGGATCGTCTGACCTGAATTTCTTCGTCGTTTGTGAATGGACGAGACCAGTCAAAAGCCCGAGTCCCAGGATCACCACAAAACAGACCATCAGGCGTTTCATCAATTTTGCTACTCCATTCTTAGAAGGAGGGTCCAAACCGGAAATGGATTCGGGTTCCCTCATCGCTGCGGCCCACGTCCAATCTCAAAAAAACCTGGTTGGATGTCTTGATCCTAATTCCGGCACCTATACTTTTCTCCAGGTGCTCGAAGTCTAAATCTTCGCTCTCGGGAAACACTTTTCCCGCATCATAGAAAATTACAAGTTCGACGGCTGGCGAAGCTTCCCAGCGGTATTCGGCCGAGAGATAAAGCGAGCGATTGTCGCGAAACCGAAATTGGCGAAAACCCCGCAGCGTTTCGTTTCCGCCCAGGGTATTTTGGAAGTAAAAGGGAACCCGGCCTCCCGGATCGGCCTCGTCCAAAGAGGCGAAGAAGCGCAAGGCGAGAATTCGCTGCTTCGAGCCTAAAGGCAGATAGTGGCGCGCATCCAAAGAGAATCGGTTGAACTCGAATTGATTTCCACCACGATCATCAAAGCGGGAAAAGGAGATTCCAACCACCCCACCTTTGTGCGGATTGCCGGGTGTGTCCCGGTAGTCGAGGTAGATCGCTGAATCCAGGTGTAAGAAGTCAGGCTGCCGCGTCAGTCCCGGGGCAGCGTCGTCACCAAACAGGGTTTGAATGTCGGGGAAACGGTCGTCGCTGCCCGGGTCCGTGTTCATCTGCAGGTACCCAAAGCGAACCGAGGCCCCGATCCAGCGATTGAATTGGTATCCGGCCACGACATCGTAGAAACCATCCTCCAGCAAGAAATCGCTGCGGTCTTCTTCTCTCGACTCTCGTCCTAAGCCGTAGAAGTCTTCTCTCGGGAAATAGCGGTAACGCACATCCGCGTACAGAAAGGACTTCACCTGTCCTGGTCGTTCCTCACCAAATTTGAATGGAGCTCCGAAATCGGCAGGACCGAGGAAGACGTAGAGAGCTGTCTTGTTGAATCGCCCGAATTGCAGGTTGCCGAGCTTGTAACCCGTGAAGGAGAAGGCGGCCGATGTTTCCAAACTCAGACCGGATCCACCCAGCTTTGACTTGAAATAGCGAATACCTGGAGCCAGACCTGAGCCGTGGCTGAGATTCCCAAACTTGGGGTAGAAATCCTTGAAGCGAATGGTGAGCAGCTCGCGAATGCCCTTCTCTTCTACGTAAAGAAGCGCTTTCTCCAATCCACTGCGCTTGCTGGGCACAACCTGTTGAGACTTCTGGCGGCGGCGCTCCCTCCATTCCTTCGCTCTAGTGTCATCCTCCTGCGCCGTTTGCTGAGAAACAACAGGGTGAGTTTCCGGTTGACTCGCACGAGCCTCCTCAGAATGAGAATCGGACACTTGCTGGGCTGACACAGAGGTACCCGGCAAAACAAGCTGCGCAGCAAGAAATCCCAGGAAAACGAACTTAGAGT
>JALLOM010000087.1 GCA_027717865.1 Acidobacteria bacterium AH-259-O06
TCCTTGTCCCCTTGTCTCCTTTTAGGCAAGTGGGGGGTTTGTTATACTGACCCAAAGTGCCAGGTGGTTGAAAAAGAAGGATGGATGACTATTTTGGATTTATTTTGCTCCTGCTCTTTGCAGCGATCACGGCTGGTGGATTGATTGCAATCAGCCAGTGGCTGGGACCTGCCCGGCACAGTCCGGTCCACGATATGCCGTTCGAGTGTGGCATGCAGCCAAAAGAAATCATGCGTGGCCGTTTTTCGGTCAAGTTCTTCGTCGTGGCACTTCTCTTCATCTTGTTTGACGTCGAACTGATTTTCCTGTTCCCCTGGGCAGTCATTTACAGAGAGCTGGGATTATTTGGCTTTGTGGAGATGCTCATTTTTCTGCTGGTCGTACTGTCTGGACTTTTCTACTCCGTCAAAAAAGGAGTGCTTCGATGGAAATAGATACCAAGGGAAATATGCAAACCGGGTTTTTCACCAGCCGGATCGACAAAATGATCGGTTGGGCGCGAAAATACTCGATTTTTCAATATCCCTTTGTCACCGCCTGCTGTGGGATGGAGTACATGGCGACCGCCTGCGCGCACTACGACATCGATCGCTTCGGAGCGGGGCTCCCTCGCTTTTCACCTCGTCAGGCGGACGTCTTGTTTGTGGTAGGAACGATCAGCCAGAAACTGGCTCCTGTTTTAGTCAATGTTTATGAACAAATGTGTGCGCCAAAGTGGGTGGTGGCTTTTGGCGTTTGCACCTGCACAGGCGGTTTTTACGATGACTATGCCACCGTTAGAGGGATTGATCACATCATCCCGGTCGATATTTACATCCCGGGTTGCCCCCCTCGACCGGAAACGGTCCTTCAGGGCTTGATGCTACTGCAGGAAAAAATCCAGAATCAAAGACAGGAAGTTTGACCAGGTTAAGCCCCTCCAAACCGGGCCATTACGCACCCAAAGTTAATCAATGGAAAAAAGCAAAACGCTGGAAAAAATAGTGGGAAAATTCTCAGAGGCCGTCATCGACCTGCACTCGCAGTTGGGGTATGACACAGTCATTATTGCCAAATCAGCCCTTTTAGAGGTGGCCAGGTTTTTGAAGCAAGATCCGGAGCTTCAGTACAACTACCTGATGGACCTGACGGCAGTCGACTACTGGAAGCGCACACCTCGATTCGAGATGGTCTACCACTTTCTATCTTTGAAGAACAAATATCGCGTTCGCGTCAAGGTGCCTGTTGGCGGTGCTGAGCCTGAAGTGGACAGCCTGACCTCACTATGGCCTGCAGCCAACTGGTATGAGCGGGAAGTCTACGACATGTTTGGCATTAAGTTCAAAGGCCATCCTGATCTGCGGAGGATCTTGATGTATCCCGAGTTTGAAGGTCATCCACTGCGAAAGGACTACCCCATTCAAAAGCGACAGCCTCGAGTCGGACCGAAATAAGATCACACGGATCTCTTCAGATCACGCGGATATTTATTTAGATATGGCAGAGACAAGCGAACTGAAGACAAGAACAATGTTCCTCAACATCGGGCCCGCCCATCCGGCCATGCATGGAGTCATCCAGATCCACGCAGAACTGGATGGGGAAATCGTACGCAAAGCTGACATTGAAATCGGATATTTGCACCGTGCCTTTGAAAAGCACTGCGAGACGGGGACTTATAGCCAATGCTTTCCCTACACCGATCGACTCAACTATGCCTCTCCTCTCATTAACAATTTCGGCTTCGCGGCAGCGGTCGAAAAACTGATGGGCCTGGAAATCCCTGAACGGTGCAACTACATTCGGATCATCATGAGTGAGATCTCCCGCATTACGGACCATCTTACCTGTATCGGTGCCTCTGCCATGGAACTCGGCGCTTTTTCGGTCTTCCTTTACGCGATCAAGGCACGGGAGTGGTTGTACGAGCTCATCGAGAGCGTAACCGGCGCTCGTCTGACGGTTTCCTATGCTCGTATTGGCGGCGTGAAGGCTGATCTTCCTGAAGGATTCGAGGAAAGGTGCCAGGCCACACTTCAGAAGACCCGTGAGGTACTCAAAGAGGTCGACCAGCTTCTGACCCGAAACCGGATTTTCTATGATCGCATGTGTGGGGTCGGCATCATCTCGGCAGACGACGCGGTAGACTATGGCATAACGGGACCATTTCTGCGTTCCACCGGGATAGAGTACGATGTGCGAAAGGCCTTTCCGTACTTCCTCTACGAACGGTTTGCATTTGACATCCCCATCGGCGAGCATGGCGACAATTATGACCGATACCTGGTCCGGATGGAGGAGATGTATCAATCGATCCGAATCATTGAGCAGGCACTTGACACCATCCCGCAAGGCCCCACTAACGTGGATTCCGAGGGAAATGTCATTGACCCGGATCTAATGGCAGATCTGGGTAAGTTTGGAAAAACATCCGGACTTTTAAAGAACGAGGTTCTTATCCAGCCGACCCTACAGGGTTCAGAGAAGCGCTATCATGACCGGGTACGTGCCAAGAGTAAAGAGGCCTGGCTGCCTCCCAAAGAGCAGGTGTACTCCAACATCGAAGCATTAATGAATCACTTTAAGATCGTCATGCTCGGGCATGGGATCCGACCGCCAAAAGGTGAGGCTTACGTTGCCGTGGAAGGAGCAAATGGCGAGTTGGGTTTTTACATCGTGAGCGACGGGACCGACCGGCCCTGGCGAGTTCGCTGTCATCCACCCTGCTTTCCCATTATGGCTGCATTGGGCAAAATCCTGGTCGGTGACCAAGTCGCAGACATCGTCCCAACCTTCGGTTCCGTCAACATGATTGCGGGAGAATTGGACCGGTGAGCTCCAAGTTCGAGTTTACACGAGAGAACCAGACGCGCGTTCGGGAGATTTTACGCCGCTATCCTACCAAGCGAGCGGCAATGCTGCCCACCCTGCATCTGGTCCACCAGCAGCAGGGATACATCACACCGGAGGTGGAAGAGTATGTGGCCGGCTTCCTGGAAGTCCCTGTGGTCGATGTCCACGAGATACTCACCTTTTACACTCTTTACTTTCAGCGTCCCATGGGACGGCATCACATTCGTCTCTGTATGAGCATCAGCTGCTGGATCCGAAAATGTGATCAAATCAAGGACTATCTGAGCCACAAATTGGGTGTGAAGAGTGGAGAGATTACCGAGGACGGCAACCTCAGTTGGGAAGCCGTTCCGGATTGTCTGGGGGCCTGTGAACTTGCCCCCATGATGCAGTTGGACAAAGACTATCACGGAAATCTCACCCCGCAGAAGGTGGACAAAATCCTGGCACAAATACGAAATAACGACAGCACGACAGCCCCAAAGCACAACAGCACGATACCCCAAAAGCACGACAGCACAACAGCACGAAATCACGAAAACACAAATTCACGCGAGTAGACATGCCCATTGTCAAATTAGTATCGGAACATTTTGGAAACCCGCAGGCCAAACAGCTGTCTTGGTACCGCGATCACGGCGGATACGCGGCAGCCCGCAAAGCCCTTTTTGAAATGGAACCGAAAGAAGTCACCGATGAAGTGATTAAATCCAATCTCCGTGGACTGGGCGGCGCCGGGTTTCCCACGGGAAAGAAATGGAACTTTGTGCCCACGAACACTGACAAACCGATTTACCTGGCAGTCAACGCAGACGAATCGGAGCCCGGAACGTTTAAGGATCGATATATTTTGGAGTGGGATCCCCATCGATTGCTGGAGGGAATCATTCTCTGCGCTTACGCAGTGGGCATTCACACCGCCTATCTATACATCCGCGGTGAGTACGTCCGTCCAGCCGAGATTCTCCAACAAGCGATCTACGAAGCCTATCAGGAAGGAATGCTGGGTGAACACGTTCTAGGGAAGGACTTTCACCTCGATGTTTATATACACCGCGGTGCCGGCGCTTACATTTGTGGCGAGGAGACAGGACTGCTCGAGTCTTTGGAAGGGAAAAAAGGCTGGCCTCGACTCAAACCACCGTTTCCCGCCCTGGTCGGACTCTTTGAGTGCCCGACGGTCATTAACAACGTGGAAACGCTCGCTCACCTCCCAAAGATCATTTCCAAGGGCGGTCCGTGGTTTGCCAACGTCGGTTGTGAGCACAATGGGGGTACACGCCTTTTTGCTCTTTCTGGAAGTGTGAAGAAACCTGGAGTTTACGAGCTTCCCTTGGGTACTTCAATGCCAGAGTTGATCTACGAGCATGGCGGCGGAATCATTCATGACAAACCATTGAAAGCGGTCATTCCAGGAGGAGCATCCGCAGCTGTCCTCACTGCCGATGAGATTGATGTTCCACTCGACTTCGATACTTTGATGAAAATAGGCTCGATGCTGGGCTCCGGGGCAGTAATCGCCATGGACGATGACATCTGTATGGTTAAGGCGACCCAAAACATCATGCGCTTCTTCGCCCATGAGTCCTGTGGACAATGCACCCCCTGTCGTGAGGGAACCGGCTGGGTCTATAAGATTGTAACCCGCATTTTGGAGGGGACAGGAACTCGGCAAGACATCACGAATCTCATGGAGCTTGCCGATAACATGAGTGGAACCAGCATTTGTGCCCTGAGCGATGGGGCTGCCATGTCCTTCAGGAGTTTCGTGAAGAAGTTTGCGTCGGAATTCGAATATCACATTCGTTACAAGAAGTGTGATGTGGAGGAAAATTAAAGTGGGGTCAGGTATGGGATTTTGGCATTGAGCAGGCTCAAATGCCAAAATCCCATACCTGACCCCTAGCTGACCTATTCGCTGATGCCAATAATTACCGTCAACGGACAAGAGGTTCATGTCGAGCCTCAATTCACAGTCATCCAGGCCGCTGAAAAACTTGGAATCTACGTACCGCGTTATTGCTATCATCCAGGGCTTTCGATTGCCGGGAGTTGCCGGATGTGCCTGGTCGAGATCGAAAACATGTTTAAGCTGGCCATCTCTTGCTACACACGGGTTCGAGACGGCATGACAGTGACAACCGACTCGAAAAGGGTGACACAAGCCCGTAAGGCAATGTTGGAGTTCCTGTTGATCAATCATCCTTTGGACTGCCCCGTTTGCGATCAGTCCGGAGAGTGCGATCTTCAAAACTACTACATGGAAATTGGTCAATACGATAGCCGTTTTCTGGAGAACAAGATCAAGAGAAAGAAAGCCTTTCCGGTTGGACCTCATGTCGTTCTGGACCAGGAACGCTGCATCTTGTGCACTCGCTGCACCCGTTTTTGCGAGGAAGTCTCTCGAAGCCATGAACTGGGGGTCTTCAATCGGGGAAACCGTTCGGTAATCGATCTGCACCCAGCAAAAACTCTGGACAACCCGTATTCGGGAAATGTGATTGACATCTGCCCCGTAGGAGCTCTCACGGAGCGAGAATTTCGATTTAAGTGCCGTGTCTGGTATCTTTCGACTCGGGACTCCATTTGCAGCGGCTGTGCAAGAGGGTGCAACATTAGCATCCATTACAATGAGTCGCGACCTTACAAAGCGGGCGGAAGACGAGCTCAACGACTGAAACCGCGCTTTAACCCTCTAGTCAACCAGTGGTGGATGTGCGATGAAGGGCGTTTCGGTTATGAATTCATCGACAAGAATCGAATTGAACAGCCTTACCTGCGCGCTATTGCAGAACTCGAACTTTCGGAATGGGATAAGGTCATCGACGAAGTTTCAACTGCCCTCAAGAGTGCGTGGCAGAAGTTTGGACCCAATAGCATCGGGGTTATCGCTTCTCCACAACTCTCCAATGAAGAGCTTTATCTGATTCAGAAACTCTTTGCCGAACTGATGGGAATTGAGCAAATCGGCTATCGGAATCCCTGGGAAAAAGGAGGATTTCAGGACGACTTCCTGATTCGCGCCGACAAAAATCCAAACAGCCGAGGGGCCGAGGAAATCGGTCTTAGCGGGGACGTCAGAACCATCCTGGAAAAGGCTGCCTGTGGCGAGATCAAGATCCTCTATATCTTTCAGCACAACTTTGATTCTGAGGAAGCGCGCAAGATGCTCGAGCAAGCAGAATACATTGTCTTTCAAGGGACCAATTGGAACAAGACCGCCGATTTTGCCAATGTGATCCTTCCAGGGGCCACCTATGCGGAAAAAGATGGAACCTTTACCAACTTCGAAGGTCGTGTGCAACGCTTCCAACAGGCCTTCTTGCCTCTTTCGGAAGCCAAAGCTGACAGCGAGATCCTGACTGTATTAGCTGAAAAACTGGAATACCCGTTGGTTTACCTGACTGCCGAGGATATCTTTATGGAGTGGTACGGTAAGCCCTATGAGGGGTTGGAGGAATTCGGAGAAATGATCTCCCAGAAGAAACACCAATGGACTATCTGATCGACCTCACCAAGGCTCTTTTCATCTTCAACGTGGTCATGGGGTTTATGTTCATCCTCACCTGGATGGAGCGCAAACAGAGTGCCCTGATGCAAGACCGAATTGGTGCCAATCGCGCTGATATTTTTGGACTTCGGCTGCTGGGACTTTTTCATCCAATCGCCGACGCCATCAAGATGCTGACCAAGGAAGACTTTATTCCACCAAGCGGAAACCGTCTCTTGCATACGCTGGCCCCTATGATGGCTTTGTTCTTTGCCCTGATTAGCTTTGCCGTGATTCCCTTCGGCGGGATTTACCAACTCGGGGAGTACACCATCTCCCTGCAGCTTCTGGATATCAACGTGGGCATCCTCTATGTCTTTGCCACCATGAGCATGGGCATTTACGGATTCGTCCTAGCGGGGTGGTCTTCAGGCAACAACTACAGCCTGTTGGGAGGTCTTCGGGCCTCCAGTCAGATGATCTCTTATGAAATCACGATGGGGGCCACGATCATTGGTCTTCTCATGATTTACGGGACTTTGAGCCTCCAGGAAATGAATCAGGCTCAAGGGGAGTTGCTGTGGGGATGGATACCCCAGTGGGGGATCATCCTGCAGCCGCTCGGCTTCGTTCTTTTTGCAACTGCCGTCATGGCAGAAACAAAGCGGGTCCCCTTCGATATTCCGGAGGGTGAATCAGAGATCATCGGATATTTCGTAGAGTACAGTGGCATGAAGTTCGGGATGTTTTATTCGACCGACTTCGTGGAAACGGTTCTGGCCGCAGCACTGATCGCGACCTTGTTTTTTGGAGGTTGGCAGGTCCCCTTTCTTTATTCAGATATGCAGCTGGATCATCTTGGAAAAGAGGGCCCTCCTGGATTTCACTTCCCCGGGGATACAGTCATCTCGCTTTCCGAAGTGAGCGTGATGGCCCTACAAGTCGGAGCCTTTCTGGTGAAAGTGTTTTTCTTCTTATTTATCATGATGCTGATTCGCTGGACTCTTCCCCGCTTTCGATGGGATCAGCTCATGCGACTGGGGTGGACCATAATGCTGCCCCTCTCGATCGCCAACATCCTGGTGACCGGCCTGCTGATATTGTGGATAGAATCCTAGGGATATGGTGTGAAGGTAGGGGCGAGCCGGCGGCTCGCCCCTACGCCCGGCTTTTGGTAGCAGCTCAGAAAAGGTAAATTGACAAAAAGCAGTTAAAACATGGCTATCAAGAAGGTTCAAAGAAAATTCGGCTTTTGGGAACGTACCTACATACCGGAGGTACTGAAGGGACTTCGCCTAACCGCACGGCATCTCTTCCGAAACCTCTTCATTCACATGGCTCACCAGTTCGGCCTGGCAAAGCATCTGCGTGGTGGCGAGACTTACCAGTACCCGGATGAGCGGCGGCCGTTATTTGCGCGTCTGAGAACTTTACATCGCCTGACCCGCAGGGAGGATGGTTCACCTCGCTGTGTGGCCTGCATGATGTGCGAGACCGTGTGCCCCGCTGACTGCATCTACATTGTAGGGGGAGAGCATCCCAACCCCCAGATTGAAAAATACCCTGTTCGTTTTGATATCGATCTGGGGCTTTGCGTCTTTTGCGGATATTGCGTGGAAGCTTGCCCGGAAGACGCCATTCGAATGGACACCGGCATTCTCGAATTTTCCTCCTACAGCCGGGAAGGGATGATCTATGATCTAGAAAAGCTTCTCTCTTACTCCAGGAGACAGGAGACAGGAGACAGGAGTCAGGAGTCAGGAGTCAGGAGACAGGAGACAGGAGTCAGAAGTCACAGGGAAGTGCTAAACGTGAAACCTGAAACCTGAAACCTGAAACCTGGAACCTGAAACTTGGAACCTGAAACCTGGAACCTGAAACTTGGAACCTGAAACCTGGAACCTGGAAGCTGGAACGTGTCAGTTGTCAGTTGTCAGCTGTCAGTTGGTCCACCCAAAGACCTTCTGAAAGTTTTGCTCAAAGACATCTTTGACTTTAGCCAAGTCAACGGGTTGACCTAACAGGTCGTCCAAAGAAGTCATCAAACCATCCGTCATTCCGCAGGGATTGATGAGCTGAAAATACCGGAGGTCCGTTTTTACGTTCAGTGCAAAGCCGTGCATGGTAATCCAGCGGCGCACACCAACACCGATCGAAGCCAGTTTTCCCTTCTCAGTCCAAACACCGGTGAGACCGGGTCTCCTGAACGCCGTAACAGCAAATTGAGCGGCGGTCATAATGAGACTCTCCTCGAGGTCCCTCAAAAAACGATGGACATCTCTCGCTCGGGCGCGCAGATCCAGGTGAGGGTAGCCTACTAATTGTCCAGGGCCATGATAGGTGATGTCTCCTCCCCGATTGATTTGAACCAGCTCAATCGGATTCCCTTCCCAGTCCTTTTCCGTCAAAAGGTTCTCAGACTTCCCTGCTCGCCCTATGGTAAAAACATGGGGATGCTCCAGCAGATACACAGTCTCGGGCTGGTTGTGACTCACAATTTGATAGATTGTCTCTTCCTGCTGCCGCAAAGCCTCCTCGAATGCGATTAAACCAAGATCGACGAATTTCATCTCATTTTATTGTAGGGGTCAGAGCGTGAATTTCCAATTTTGGGGGACCCAAAAATTGGAAATTCACACTCTGACCCCGTTTGCTAAAATAGCAAGGTTCGGAAGGTTGGTGGTGCAGCAAAGATGAAGAAAATCCAGAAGGTCATCTACTCAGAGATCACCCCTCCTTCTGTGATTGCCCTTGCGGTACTCACCTTCGTCGTCTTCACCCGAGAATTTGGTCGGTTGGCAGAAATGCTCATCCGCAAAAATGCCGATACGATCACCGTTCTTCAGGTTGTGGTCTCTCTATTCCCTGCCATTCTCGTTTTTACAGTTCCTTTCTCTTTTTTGATCGGTACGCTTATCGGCATGACCCGGCTCTCCTCCGACAGTGAAATTGTAGCTATGCGAGCCGGCGGGGTCAGCATTTATCAAATGCTGTGGCCAGTTTTTAAAGTGGGACTTGGAGTGAGCGCAATTACTCTCCTTCTAACTTTCGTTTTCCTGCCCCAAGGCAACTGGACCCTCCGCCAGATTCGCCACCAGATTGGGCTCCGTCCTGTCCAGTCAGAGATTAAACCGCGCGTTTTCAATGAAGATCTCCCCGGAATCATCCTGTATGTGGAGGATATTGAACTGCAAAGCTCCACTTGGAAGGGAGTCTTCTTGGCCGATACCGGCACGAGCGGTGAAAAGCGGATAATCCTCGCCAATCTGGCCTACCCCTTATTTAGTCCCGATGCTCAGCGCTTGCAACTCCATTTCGAGGAAGGCTCGATTTACAAAGTGAATCCTCAATCTCCCGAAAAGGACAGCTTGACGCGGTTTCAGACCCTGGATGTTCCAGTCGACTTTCCTGCAACGATTCAAGCCGAGACTGGCCCCAAGAGACCGCAAGACAAGAGTGTACGCGAACTTTTGCTGGATCTAAGGCGGGGAGATTCCCCCACCCACAGATTCAGCCTGATTGAATTGCAGCGGCGTCTTGCCTTGCCCCTTTCAGCTCTGATTTTCGCCATCTTGGGGGTCACTCTTGGTGCTCACACGCCCCGAGGCGGACGTGGCTATGGATTCATCGTCAGCATAATTATCGCTTTCACCTACTATGTATTGTTCGCTACAGGAATCGAACTGGCCGAGAATGGGACGCTGTCCATCGGCTGGGGGGTATGGGGCGCGGATGTTTTACTTGGATTCACCGCACTCCTCAGCCTTCGCTACGCCCAACTGGACTCTCGCTTTCTACACACCCTCACAAATAATGCAGTGCTGGTTCGGTTGTGGCAGCACTTGCAAAAACTCATTGGCGCCACAGCCCGTCTCTTGCGCGGACTCCTTCGTCAGCTGCGAACTTGGTTTTCTTACTTGCCAAGCATCCACTTTCAACTCGCCCGGGTCATTGATCTTTACGTGATTCGCACCTGTCTGCTTTACTTTCTCCTAACCCTGGCAGTTTGCGTGTCACTCTTTTACCTGTTCACCTTTTTCGAACTCGTCGACGATCTCTTTGCCAACAATGTGTCTTACACGCCGGTGTTTGACTACTTTTTCTATTTGCTTCCCCATATCCTGATGCTCTTAGTCCCCATTTCAGTCTTAATCGCGACCCTGGTAACCTATGGTTTGCTGGACAAAACGAACCAGGTGACTGCCCTGAAAGCTTGTGGAGTCAGTGTTTATCGGATGGCTATTCCCGTATTTACACTGGCCCTGACCGTGAGCGCTTTTATCTTCGTCACACAGGAATACATCCTTCCCTACGCCAACCAGAGACAGGATAACTTGCGAAATATCATCAAAGGCCGTCCTGTTCAAACCTACTATCAGCTGGGACGTAGTTGGATCTTTGGCACACAGAACCGACTTTACAACTATAACTATTTCGATTCAGAACACGACATGTTTGCTGAAATTGCCATCTACCAGCTCGATATTGGAAAGAATCGTCTCTTCCAACACACCTACGCTAAAAGAGCAGCGTGGGATGCTGCGACCTCTAGTTGGAAACTTTACGATGGCTGGCAGCGCCATTTCCGAGGCGACAACATTGAATTTTCAACTTTTGACGAAAGAGGTTCCACGATTAGTGAGGAGCCCAGCTATTTTGAAAAAGAGGCAAAGAAGTCCAGTAAGATGACGTACGTTGAACTGAAGGAATATATTGAAGGGTTACAACAAGGCGGTTTCGAAGTCGATCATTTGAAAACAGAACTTTACAAGAAGATCTCCTTCCCCATGGTGAGCTTCATCATGTCTATCCTGGGCATCCCCTTTGCTTTCTCCATCGGCCGAAAAGGGGCTCTTTACGGTATCGCAGCAGGTGTCCTCATCGGTATTTCTTACTGGGGAGTCTTTGGAGTTTTTGGCCTTTTGGGCGCTAACGGCCTACTGTCTCCGTTGCTGGCCGCCTGGGGACCCAACGTTGTGTTTG
>JALLOM010000088.1 GCA_027717865.1 Acidobacteria bacterium AH-259-O06
GCGGCTAGCCTGAAGCGATGGAGGCCGATTCGCGATATTTCAAGCCCCGTCATCCCATGGGTGTCGTCTCTCGCCGAACGGGCTTGAAACCCGATGTCCTGCGTGTTTGGGAAAAGCGTTACCAGGCAGTGAGGCCTTCGCGTAGGTCTGCAAATCGCCGCTTCTACTCAGACGCAGATATCGAAAAACTGCTGCTCTTGCGTCGGGCAATCGATGGCGGACGCAGGATCGGTCAGGTGGTCCACCTTGACAACAGGGAGCTGGAGGAATTGGTGGCTGCGGATCAAAAAGCCATGGTCGAGGTCGGCACCGTGAAGGCCTCTTTTGAGAAATCGGATGCTGAGTCGCATTTCAGTGCTTGTTTGGTGGCCGTCAAACAGCTGAATGCCAATGAACTGAAGAATCAGCTCGAACGCGCCGCTGTCGATTTGAGTCAGCCTCACCTTATCGAAGGTGTGCTGGTCCCCTTGATGGAGAAAATCGGGAATCTCTGGAGCCAAGGATCCCTCAAAGTGGTGCATGAGCACATGGCTTCGGCGGTGGTGCGCTCCTTCCTTGGAGGAATGCAGGCGTCCGACGAGGTCTTAGACTCCGTTCCTCATCTGATCGCGGCGACACCGGTGCGCCAATTCCACGAGCTGGGAGCTTTGATTGTGGCCGCGACCTCCGAATCCGAAGGCTGGGGTGTCACCTACCTGGGTGCGGGCCTTCCCGCCGAAGAAATTGCAGCCGCTGCGCGGCAGAAAAGAGCTGGAGTGGTTGCCCTCAGCATCGTTTACCCGTCCGATGATCCACGACTGCCCCAAGAGCTGAGGAAACTGCGTCGCCACTTGGGCCATCGAGTCGCTCTGCTGGTCGGGGGAAGATCAGCACTCGCTTACGCCGCAGTTGTTAAAGAAGTGAGAGCAAAGCATCTGGAGACTCTAGGCGAACTGCGAGCGGAGTTGAGGAGCTTGAGATGGACCTGAGCGTGGTCGTTGTCAATTGGAACAGCGGGAATCACTTGGCCCGTCTGCTGGCCTCGCTTGCTCCCTTAAGCAATGAGCTGAAGGAAATCTGGGTCGTGGACAATGGTTCGACTGACTCCAGCCTGGAGGATATTCGGCACTATCCAGGAGTTCAGGTCCTTGCCCTTAAGGAAAATCGGGGTTTTGCAGGTGGAGCAAATGAAGGCCTCTCTCGAACCTGCTCCAATTTCATTCTGCTCTTGAATCCGGATGTCGAGGTGGTCCCGGACAGCCTCCGGCAGCTCTATCGCGAGATGGAGAAACGCCCTCGTGCCGCCATCATTTGTGGTTCCCTCAGGGACGAAACCGGCCGGCCACAGCACCTTTTTCAGCTGCGGCTTTTTCCCACCTGGAAGAGTGTCTTATCCGATGCGCTCTTTATCGACGAGCTGACACGGTGGGTTCGCGGTGGATTGGCGAAGCCCTGCTCCAGTGTGGAGGCACACAGCGATGTGCTTTCTACCGCCGGCCATCGACTATTGAAGGCCGAACAGCCGGCAGCCGCCTTCTGGTTAATGCGTAAGAGAGCGTGGGAGGAATTGGAAGGATTCGACCCAAGATTTTATCCAGCCTGGTTTGAGGATGTAGATTTTTGTAAGCGACTGCGGGCCACTCCTTGGCAGATCTTCTATTTTCCCAATCTGCCGGTGATCCACCGGGGTGGTTTGGCTTTGGACACTCTCAGCTACCCCGTTTTCGTTTCAATTTTTTACACAAACCTGTTGAAGTACTTGAAGAAGCACTATCCCTATTCCTATCCACTGTTATGGTTTCCCGTCCAATGCGGAATGTGGATCCGGAGGCTCTTCATAAGGCGATGATAACAGGGAGCGAAAATCCATTGCTGGTGAGTCTGGTGACACACAACGAGGAGCCTTTTCTGGCTCGCTGCCTGGAGTCGGTGCAAGGGCAAACGATTAAGGTTCGTGTGAAGATCTTTGACAATGCTTCTCAAGATGCAACAGGTGACATCGCGCGGCGTTTTGGCGTGCAACTCCATCAATCGACGGAAAATCGTGGGTACAGTTTTGGTCATAACCACAATCTGTTGAGCGAGGATTTTGAAGCCGCCCTACTTCTGAACGCGGATGTAATTTTGCAGTCCGATTATCTGGAAGTTCTCCTGGCGGCCCTCAACCAGGTTGACAAAGCGGGAATGGCGGGTGGGAAGCTGTATCGAATGAACGCCGGGGGGCAGAAAGTTTTTCGACGGGGTTCTCCCGTTCTGGACAGCACCGGTATCTTTTTTACACTTTCGCAAAGACATTTGGACCGGGGAAGTGAGGAAGTAGACGGTGGACAATACGACCGCCGTCAGCTCGTTTTCGGCATCACGGGGGCGGCCTTGCTGTGCAGAAGAGCTATGCTCGAAGATCTCCGCATTAAGGACGAGTATCTGGACGAAGATTTTTTTGCCTATCGTGAAGATGCCGACCTCGCCTGGAGGGCTCAATTGCGAGGATGGAAGGCCATCTATGAACCCCGAGCTGTGGCCCTTCACTGCCGTCACGTTCTGCCCTCACGCCGGCGCCAACTCTCCCGGCTGGTGAACTATCATTCTGTGAAGAACCGCTATCTAATGCGCATGAAGAACCTGGATTCGGCGGTCCGAAGGAGGTGCTTTCCCCATATGTGGATTCGGGATCTGGGGATTTTTCTCTACGTTCTTTTCTTCGAGTGGAACTCACTTCCAGCTTATCGAGAGGTCTGGCGACTTCGGGGCAAGTTCCGAAACAAGAGAGAACACGTGCAGGGGAGGCGCTGTGTCGACCCTGATGCAATCGCGCGTTGGTTCTCCTTCAACCCAAAGGCTGAGGATCTGTAAATTCTTGTGGCTGGGGGTGGCCTATGAGGGCCAGGTTCGGATCGGCCGTGAGATCCCAGGGGTCGGCAGCCCCTGAACGGATTCGAGCAGCAGCGGCAGCGGCTATCATGGTGGCATTGTCCGTGGTCAGCTCGGGTCGCGGATAATAGACGGGGAGTCCCCGCTCTTTGAAAAAGTCCGTGCTCCGCCGGCGAAGTTCGCTGTTGCCGGAGACTCCTCCGCTGATCTGAATCGAACCAACCTCACGCCCCTTGCATGCCCGCTCTAACCGATTCAAAAGCTGATCCACAATCGAGCTTTGATAGCTTGCTAAGAGATCCAGAATGGGCTGGGGTACTTCTCGGGGAGCCTTCGAGGTGTGCGGCTCGAGAGGGGAAATGTGGTGTTCGTGAAGATGTCGCAGCGCCGCCGTCTTGATTCCACTGAAGCTAAAGTCCAGGCTGTGATCACTTATCTTCGGAATGGCAAAGGGAACGCTGTGAGGATCTCCGTCAGGAGCCAATCGGTCGATCACAGGTCCACCCGGATACCCGAGCCCTAAGTGTTTGGCGAGCTTATCCAGGGCTTCCCCGGCAGCATCATCTCGAGTCTTTGAAATATCCTCGTACTCAGTGACTTTCTTGAGGTAAAACAGGCTGGTGTGGCCGCCGGAGACCACCAGAGAAAGAGCCGGCAATTCCGCATTGGGATGATCGAGAAAGATTGAACAGATGTGTCCCTCTAGATGGTTGACTCCCACAAAAGGGATTTTCAATGCATAGGCCAATCCCTTTGCGTAAGCCATTCCCACTAATAGGGCACCGACCAGGCCCGGGCCCCGCGTGACTGCTATGGCCCCGATCTCTTTCCAGCTGACGCCGGCTTCCTTTAGACATCGCTCGATCACAAAACAAATGTTGTCCACATGCTCCCGGCTGGCGAGCTCAGGAACGACACCTCCGAAGTCGGTGTGTACTGGGATTTGTGAGGCCACCACACTGGAGAGGACAGTTTTGCCGTCCTCTAGAAGAGCTGCAGCTGTTTCATCGCAGCTTGTCTCGATGCCCAGAACAATCATTTCTCGAACAACGCCTGAATCGACTTGTCGTATGGGGCTCGGGCAATCCCCTTTTCCGTAATGATGGCAGAGACGAGCCGATTCGGGGTGACATCGAAGGCGGGATTGGCCACAGTGACGCTGGAAGGAGCCAAAACTTGCCCTTTAATTTCAGTCACTTCCTTGGAATTGCGCTGCTCGATGGGAATCTGCTCACCGGTCGGAGTGTCAAGATCAATGGTCGAAAGAGGTGCCGCAACATAGAAAGGAATCCCGTGTTCCTTAGCTAAAACAGCCACCGAATAAGTTCCAATTTTGTTGGCCACGTCGCCGTTTCGCGCGATGCGATCGGCCCCCACGATCACAGCCTGGACCTGGCCCGATTTCATAAAGTGTCCTGCCATGTTATCCGTGATCAGTGTACAAGGGATATTTTCCTTCATCATCTCCCAAGCGGTCAGCCGCGAACCTTGAAGAAAGGGGCGCGTCTCGTCGGCGAAAACCTGAATGTCTTTCCCACTCTCCACGGCCGCCCGTATGACACCCAAGGCTGTACCGTAGCCGGCGGTTGCCAAGGCACCGGCATTGCAATGAGTGAGAACATTTGTCTTCTCGGAAAAAAGCTGCTTGCCATATTCTCCGATCTTCCGGTTAATCTCGATGTCCTCCCGGTGAACCGCGATGGCTTCTTCCTTTAGAGCAGTCTGGATCTCCTGTAGAGGACTTTCCTTGTGACGCTCCCAGACGTCTTTCATCCGCTCAATTGCCCAAAAAAGGTTGCGGGCGGTCGGGCGCGTATCGTGGACGGTCTGGCAGATCCTGGCAAAGTCTTCCTGCAGATTTTCTTTGGAGGTCAGGTTGTTCACGCCAAGGGCCACCCCCATAGCCGCCGCAACTCCAATGGCGGGAGCTCCTCGAATCACCATCGTCTTGATCGCTTCAGCCACTTCTTCCACCGTCTGATACGTGTTGTAAACTTCTTCGGTGGGAAGCAGCCGCTGGTCGATCATGACCACACCCTGATCAGTCCATTCGATGGTTCGAATCATGATTCCACCTTATAATAGATGCTGAGGGGGTGACAACCGACAGGTTCCAGGTTTCAGGTTCCAAGTTTCAGGTTGTCTGAAACTGAAACCTGAAACTTGGGACCTGGAACCTGAAACTTGGAACCTGAAACCTGGAACCTGGAACTTGGAATCTGGAACCTGCTAAAATCCCCGAAATGACTGATTTCCGCAAACTTTTCCCTTACATCCGGCCGAATCTCCATCTGCTGATATTTGCTTTATTCCTTCTGGTGCTCAGTGGTGCCTTGGAGACGCTCGTCATCATGCTGCTAGGGCCCATCTTTGATCAATTGTCCACTACGGCGGGGGTGGGAGCCACCGGCAACGACAAGTTCGCTTTTCTTCAGCATTATCTTGGCTTGGATCAAAACAGTTTGGGAAAAATTGCTTTCTTTCTGGTTGCCTTTTCGTTCTCAAAGGGAGTCTTCCTTTACCTTGCGGAATACTCGATGAGTTACAGTGGTCAGCAAGTGGTGGCCGCTTTGAGGAAGCAGCTTTACAGGCATTTGTTGGACCACTCTTTGTCCTTCTACGCAGAGAATCCCACAGGAAAATTGATGGCTCGTGTTATCACCGATACCGAGCGACTTCAAGAGACAGTCAGTAAAACCCTCACGGACTTTATGCGTCAAGTGCTGCTGCTCGTATTCTTCTTGGGCCTGGTCTTCTACACCGATTGGAAGCTGGCCTTATTATCTTTCCTGATTGCCCCGGTGGTTCTCTCGGTAACAGTCAAGCTGGGCCGAAAGATGCGAACGGTGAGTTGGCGAAGCCAGGAGAATCTCTCGGAAATCTCTCATGTTCTTCAGGAGAGCATTACCGGTCACCGAATCGTCAAGGCCTTTGGAATGGAAGAGTATGAAAGGAAGCGATTTGACCACTCTACCGATCGGTTGGTTGGCGTCAACCTCCGAGCTACGCGCATCAGTGCGCTCACTTCGCCCTTAGTGGAATTTATCGGCTATATCTCTTTTGTCCCGTTTCTCTTGTACGCTAACTATCAAATCAATCGAGGGTTTACAATTGGCGCTTTTGTGGTGTTTGTAGCCGCCCTTTTTCGCCTGTATGATCCGGTGCGCAAGCTGTCCCGAATGCACCTGTACTTTCAGCAGGCTTTTGCTTCTTCCAACCGAATCTTTGAACTGCTGGAAACTGATGTCGAAATCAAAGACCCACCGGAGGCGAAAGATTTGTCACCGATTCGGACCGAGATTGCCCTTGAGAAGGTCTCCTTCTCTTATGACAGCTATTCCTCAAATCCGGCTCTGCACGATGTTGATCTCCGCATCAAGAAAGGGGAGATTGTGGCTCTGGTTGGAAGTAGTGGGGCCGGGAAAAGCAGTTTGGCCAGCCTGATCCCTCGCTTTTATGATGTGACTTCCGGCCGTATCACCATCGATGGAACCGACATCCGTGAAGTGAGCTTACGTTCTGTGCGCGGCCAGATCGCCATCGTAACACAGGACACTTTTTTATTCAACGACACAATCAAAAACAATATCGCTTACGGCAGAGAGGACTGCACCATGGAGGAGATCGTTGAAGCGGCCCGCGCGGCCTTCATCCATGGTTTTATTCAAAGTCTTGCTCAAGGATATGAAACGTTCATTGGAGAGCGTGGCCAGCGGCTCTCCGGAGGGCAGCGCCAGCGGATTGCCATTGCCCGAGCGATTTTGAAGAATGCCCCAATCTTGATACTAGATGAGGCGACCTCAGCGTTGGACAGCGAGTCAGAGCGTTTGATTCAAGAGGCCCTCTACAGTCTCATGCGGCATTGTACGACCCTGGTTATTGCTCATCGCCTGTCAACGGTCCGAGTGGCTGACCGAATCGTTGTCTTGAAAGAGGGCCGGATCGTCGAGATTGGAGATCACCACAGTTTATTGAATCGTTCCGGAGTGTATCGGAAACTGTACGATCTTCAATTCTCCGACGCAGGGTTTGTACCATCGCAGGAAATGGGAACACGATAATCATGCGCAGTATGACAGGATTTGGACAAGCCGCCAGGTCAATTGAAGAGATGGATGTCGTTGTTGAGATCAAGACGGTGAACGGTCGCTACCTCGATCTCAATGCGCGTCTTCCCAAAGAGCTGACTTTTTTTGAGTCGGATCTGCGCAAAGAGGTGCGATCCCATCTGGGTCGGGGGCGGGTGGATATCTACATTAATCTCATCCTTAAATCCACCGACCAGTACGACTTTAATGAGGCTGTTGTGCAAAACTATCTTTCGGTTGCCGAGAGGGTCCGCACCTTAGGCGTACAGGGCGTTCTCGATGTCGCGACTCTCTTGCCACTTCCAGGAGTCGTTGCAGCCCGTCCGCTGGACGTTTCTTCCCAGAGAATTTTGCAAACAATTCTGGAGGCGGTTCGGGAAGCTTTAGAAAAAGTCGTTGGCGCTCGATGCAGCGAAGGAGAGGCACTGAAGAAAGATATAGAGAATCGAATTCAAAAGGTTTCCCAGCTGACTGATCGAATTGCTGAGCAGGCACAACAAATTCCCGATCACTATCGACGCAAGCTGATGTGCCGCATCCAAGAGCTTACCCAAGAACAGGTAATTGACGAAAACCGGTTGGCTAAAGAGATCCTATATTATGCGGAGCGTTCCGATATTTCAGAGGAAATCACACGTTTGCGCAGTCACATCACCCACTTCCAAGAAGAGTTGAGCGCCTGGGAGGGTGAAGTAATAGGGAGACGCTTAGACTTCATTTGTCAGGAGATGAGCCGAGAGATGAACACCATTCTTTCCAAATCCCCGCTGGCTGGCATCCTGAAGCCGGCGGTCGACGGGAAGACGGAAATGGAAAAGATCCGAGAACAAGTTCAAAATGTCGAATAGAGGAAACATTATTGTCATCAGTGCTCCCTCAGGCTCCGGGAAAACTAGTTTGACCAATCGGGTGTTAAAAGAAGTCTCCGGTCTGGAATTCTCCGTGAGCCACACGACCCGCAAGCCTCGTCGCGGAGAACGTGATGGGGCCGAATATTCCTTTGTCTCCGAGAAGGAGTTTCAAGAGATGGTCCGGCGAGACTCCTTCCTGGAGTATGCTCATGTCCATGGAAATCTCTATGGAACGAGCCGGGCTTTCGTTGATGCCCAGTTGGCAGCTGGTAACGATGTAATCCTGGAAATTGACGTTCAGGGAGCCATGAAGATTAAAGAGAAAAACCCGCAAGCTGTGTTGATTTTCGTGCTTCCACCCTCTCTGGAGGTGCTGGAGGCGCGCTTGAAGGGTCGGGGCTCGGACGATGAGAGCGTCATTGACAGAAGACTGCAAATTGCAAAAGAGGAGCTCAAGTTTTACAGGAACTATCAATACGTTATCATTAATAGAGAAATCGAAGAATCATTGGGTAAGTTGAAATCAATTATCATAGCTGCTCGCTGTGGCTTGAGGAGACAAACGGAACAAGCAGAGGAGATTATCAAAACTTTTAAGGGGAGCTGAATGATCATCAAAATTCCTAAAGAGTTCGATAGTAAGTTCAGATTTATCTTGGTGGCCGCAGAGCGTGCCAAGCAGATTCAAAATGGAGCACCTCCCAAGATAGATGTCAAGACAGGAAAACCGTCTTATATCAGCATCCAGGAGGTCGAGCAGGGTCTCGTTCCTTATGAGATTCTGGAGGAAGAGGAAGAAGAGGAGTGAGAATTATTCTGGGTGTAACCGGGTGCATCGGAGCCTACAAGGCACCCATCATTCTCCGGCTTTTGCAGCGAGAAGGCTTTGAAATTCTGCCGGTCATGACCCGACACGCCAAGCAGTTTGTTACCCCGCTCACTTTGGAGAAGCTTTCTGGGAACAAGGTTATTTCAGATCTTTTCAGCGATCACACGGTTAAAATCGAGCACATCGCGTTAGCTCGAAAGAGCAGTCTCCTCCTCATCGCTCCGGCAACCGCCAACATCCTGGGGAAGTTTGCTCACGGCATCGCCGACGATTTCTTGAGCACACTTTACCTCTCAATCGTGATACCAGTGGTCATCGCCCCTGCGATGAATGTTGAGATGTGGCACCATCCTGCAACCCGGGAGAATTTAAGGATTCTAAGAGAAAGAGGAGTGGTCATTGTGGAGCCCGATTCCGGCTATCTTGCCTGTGGGGAAGAAGGTGAGGGCCGTCTGGCGGAACCTGAACGAATCTCGGAAGCGGTTCTCAATACCCTCAGGCGGGAAAAATCTCTGATGGGAAAACGGGTTCTCGTCACCGCAGGTCCTACGGTTGAGGACATTGACCTGGTTCGCTTTATTTCTAATCGTTCCTCGGGAAAGATGGGATATGCCATTGCTCGTGAAGCTCAACTGCGTGGCGCTCAGGTTGCGCTGATCTCCGGACCTGCTCAGCTTGAACCTCCCGAGGGTATAGATCTGGTTTCGGTTCGCTCCGCGCGAGAGATGGCACAGGCGGTTTTTGAGCGTTTCGGCGATGCCGACGTCGTAGTGATGGCCGCAGCCGTTTCCGACTTTGCACCGATTGAGGCCTCTTCACAGAAGATCAAAAAGGAGGAAGCCAAATCCGTCATACACCTGCAGAAAACACCCGACATCCTTAAGGAGCTGGCAAGGAAGAAGGAGTGGCAGTTTTTGGTGGGATTTGCCGCGGAATCTGATGCGCTACGGGAGAATGCGCGCAAAAAGTTGCAGGAAAAGGGGCTGGATCTTGTGGTAGGTAACGATATTTCGCGGAGCGATCGAGGGTTTCAAGCTGAGTTTAACCAGGTAATCATGATCGGGCGTGATGGGAACGAAGAAGAATTTCCCCGTCTTCCTAAGAGGGAGGTTGCCCGAATACTCTGGGACCGAATCGAGACGCGCTGCGCGCGTAGAGCGCTGCGAGAAAAGAACAAAGAAACAAAGGAAGCGGACCAACTGACAGCTGACAACTGACAACTGACAACTGATCGGAATTCTGGATTCTGACTCCTGACTCCTGACTCCTCATTTTGTCAGCTGTCAGTTGATTCCTCATGAGCAAATCAGGTTTCGTCGCCCTTATCGGTCGCCCTAACGTCGGCAAATCCACCATTTTGAATCGACTCATTGGACAGAAAATTGCCATTGTCAGTGAGAAGCCCCAAACCACCCGCAATCGTATCCTGGGTGTTCTAACCAGGGAAGACTGCCAGACCATTTTCGTGGATACTCCGGGAATTCATCGGCCTGGATATCGATTGAACAAACGGATGATGGAAGAAGTTTACGATTCCCTGAACGGGGTCGACCTCGTAGTTCAGGTTGTGGACGTCTCAGAGAGCTACGGCAAAGGAGAGGAATATGTCCTTGATCTGGTCAAAAAGACGCAAAAGCCGACCATTTTGGCCCTCAATAAAGTGGATTTAGTGAACAAGGGAAAGATTCTTCCCGTAATCGAGTTTTACAGCCGGCAGTTTGAGTATTGCGAAATCATCCCCCTTTCAGCCACCATGGGGGACAATGTCGAATCGCTTGAGCAAAAGATCAAGGGAAATCTACCAGAGCGAGAGTTTCCGTACCCTCACGAGTACGTCACGGACCAACAAGAGCGCTTTCTAGTCTCAGAGATCATTCGGGAAAAGCTTTTGCACCACACTCGGCAGGAACTCCCCTACTCGACGGCAGTTCTGGTAGAGGAGTTTGACGAGAGTGAAAGGCAAAATGGATTTGCGCGGATAGTAGCTTCCATCATTGTCGACAAAGACAGCCAGAAGGGAATCGTGATTGGCCGAGGAGGTCGCATGATTAGAAGGATTGGGACCGATGCCCGCCTGGATATTCAGAACTTTCTCGCTGTTCGCAAGGTTTATCTCGATCTGAATGTTAAGGTGATCTCAGGTTGGAGAAATCAGGAGCGCCTGCTGGATGAGTTGGGTGTCAGGTCCGGAAGCTATACTGATATTCAGAATCTAGAATCCAGAATTCAGAATTCAGAATGATTCTGAGGCTTGCAAAACTCAGGGAGAATTCAAGGCCTTTGGAAGTTTACAGCTACAATCCGACTGACTTGACACGGTCTATTGTGGATTCAAACTTCTGGATTCTGAATTCTGAATTCTCTCAACAGCTTGGCAACTATGAACGAGGTTATTGAACAGCTCAAGTTTTTTTCAGATCTGGGGGTGACTCACCTGAACGTGCACATGGACAAACCACCCCAATCGCTTGAAGAGATTCGCCAAGAGATCGGTGATTGTCGGCGGTGCAAACTGTGGGAGCACCGTACTCATATTGTGTTTGGAGTGGGGAATCCAAAGGCCGATCTGATGTTTGTGGGGGAAGCACCAGGAGCTGATGAAGATGCTCAAGGGATACCCTTCGTGGGGCGAGCAGGGCAGCTTTTGACCAAAATCATAGAAGCGATCGATCT